>JBJHCD010000023.1:0-7947 GCA_050485845.1 Pirellulaceae bacterium
GGTTGGACTGGCGAACCGGCAATGAAGGTTTCGGATTGGTTCCATCCAAAGCTGAAACGAGTGCAAAGCGTCTATGGTTACACCCGTCATGTCGAGGGAGCCAGCGACGTGACAGAAATTGATCCCAAGGCCGGGCGGTGGTGGGTTCAGGAGAACCGGCCTCATCTACTCGAAGATTTGGAGGACGACGATGAAGAGGCGTGAGTTCATTGCTTTGGCTGCGGCTGCTCCCTTTGTTGGCATCGTTCGCAGCATTCCAATGGTCGAGTCCACCGAGTTGATGCCGCATCGACTGTTTCTGCCCGGCTGTTCATGGTCGGCTTTGGCTCTCGTGGGTCAGATCAACCAGCGATTTATCTACTACGACGGGCGAGTGGCCGCACATGAAGGAAAGCGGCTCTCGGCGGCGATCAACGATGAGTGGAAGGAGCTTCCCAAGTGGTTCTCACTTTGCTTGGGTATCGAGAACAATCCCGTTGCCGAGCAGTGGCTCACTGGTGATGGCTGGGAGCATCGTATTCGTGTTGCCGAAGCCTTTTTCAGAAACGGTGGTTTCGTGGTCAATCTGCACGGTGATGGTGTGCTGCTCCAACGAGAGGAGAGCAAGTGATGGACGAAGCCGCTGTGCTTGCTCGACTCCTTTCCGACGAGACTCAGCCAGTCCAAGTTGTCGAACCGACTCGGGCGGGGCTGCTGTTGAACAACGGTGGAGTGTTGTTCTGGCCGGAAGAAGACACCGGAGTAGTTCTCGCCTCGGATTTTGAGGGAGATATTCTGGGAGAGTCATGGCCGGATGAAGAAGGTTACGAAGACCTCCTTCGATTGTTCGAGCAGCATCGAGGTCCACAAGAACCTCGGGACCGACCTCGACTGCGTGTTGTGTGGGGAGATGAGGAAGAGCAATGAGCCGGGAACCGTTTGTCAATTTGTTCGATGTCGCAGGCATCTTGATGATCTGCATCGTGATCGCTGCCGTGCTTGCGGCCCTCGGCTCCAAGAGCATCACTTGGGGCGTGGTGGTTGTAATCGGGGTCGTGTTCTTTGGTGCTGTCCACTTCGCCAAGAGGGGATCGCAATGAGTGGACCACCATCGGAGTTCTTCAAATCGTCGAGTGCTGGGGCTTGGCTTGGTTTCGGAATCTTCTTCGTGGCGATGGCCTTGGCATTTCCGTGGCTGTTCGGCCTGCTGGCGGGAGTGCTGTGGTTCTACGTCTTGTTCTGGGGCTTCTACCGAATGCTTGGCGGCAAATAGAAAACCGCCCGGCAGCACACACTGGAAGCGACCGGGCGGCTTGTCTTTCGCAATAGTATCTATGAGCGGCCAACCGATTTTGCAAGATCGGTAGATCACTTTCATCAATTTCGTTTCTCGTTTCAACATCCTTGGAAGTGACACCCCTAATGGGTCCGGTTCCCCTGCCTGCGGTTGGCCGTTTTTGATCGAGGGACTCCGAAAAAATCTGGCGCAGAATCGACCACCGGCGCAGGAGGATTTTCACCAATCTACATCGTCGTTTGGTATCAACCGCACTCAGCATAGCTGAGATTCATCTTGCTTCACCGAACTCCTGAAACGAGAACGCTACCGAACGGCGTCGAAGACCGGCTGCATGAAGTTTCTATACTCTCGCTGTTCTTCAAAAAGGGTGGGAAACGGTAGATTGGCATAACACAACATAAGGTCGTCCTTGAAAGGAGTGCCGTGTGCAAGGGCGATTGATGCAGTTTCGCTTTTGTGCTTGTAGACGAGCCAATCCGAAAACTGATCTCGGAGGGTGCCGAAGGCGAATGACGGAATGGAGGAATCTTTTGCTTGCGCTCGCTCTCGCAAATTCGTCCACATGTTCTGGAATCCTGACTGAGCATTCTTTGACTCATCACGATACAAGCTCTTCCCCGTACTCGTGACGATGATTCGAGAGCTTTGGGATGGTGGCCGTTCTTCAAGCCACTGCTCCAGCACGGCCACCGTTTCAGGCCAGAGCCACCACATTCCTGCCACTTCGGTTTTTGGCCGCAGATAGCCGATCCAACTGTCTTCTTCGCTTGATGTGAAGTCGAACTGTTGCCAGAGATGTCCGATGGGGTTCTCCTGATGCAGAAACAGGTCACCTTCTTCTAATCGACCGCTTTCGGCTGCTCCAAAGCAACAATTCAATCCCAAGTAAAGAATCAATCGCTCCAAGACGGTGCAATGCTGGTTGATTGTGGCAAGATGCTCGACCTGAAAAGTCTTTTTCGCCACGATTTCCCGAATGCTCTTCCGCTTGCCGGGCAGCTTCTTGATTTTCTTGCTGATCGTGTCGTAGTCCTCGGGCTTCCTCCAATCAAACAAGATCGTGGTGTGGAGCCAATCGAAAAACATGCTGAGTTCGCTGACTCGATGCTTGCAGGTACTCCGAGAGTAATGTTCGCTTTCCGTTCTCTTTGGGACGCTCGTCCAAAATCCGTAGAGCGATTTGCACTGATCCAAATCAAGAAGTGCCAATGGTCGATCCTCATGTTGGCGTTTGAGATATTTGACCTGAGACTTCCGCTGCTCAACGGTGGATCGTTCCAGATTTGCAGCAAGTTCGGATTCGATGTGACGCTCGTAGGCATCAAGCGCTTCGTGGAGAGTTCCCGTGATCGGCTTGGGAGCGGTCTTCACGCCCAGCATACGGGCATGACGATTTGCCTGATCTTCAAATGCGGCGGTTCCACGTTTGAGCGCTTCCCGCCCAGACGCATTGTCGGGCAGAATCCAATTGACCGAAGGGTAATGGCGGGATGCGACGGCGTGCGACCAGAGAACCGCATTGGGATCGTCATCGGACCAGTCGCACCGATAACCACCAATATCTGGACCATCTCCCGCTGCCTCGTTGATGACGTGGGCGGATGGCAAGGGAATTTGTTGGTGACCGTGTTGAATCAACTTCGCCGCATGGAGAGCCGCCGCCGTCCACGTGGGCGGCTGCCCGTAGCTCATCCGCACAGCTTCGCTTTCGAGGTAGAGTTGACGGATTCGCTCGGCCCGAATCTCTGCTTCTGGCAGGGATTTCCCGAGATTGAACCGTGGCGATTTTCCGTCTTCCCTCCGACCGATGTACGGGCGATAATCGCCTCGTGGATCGGTTCTCAGTGTGGTCTTGCGAGTTGGCATCAGGGTGGCAACGAACGGTCAGGAAAGTGTCAGATAACGGTCAGATAATATGGCCTAATCTGACCGAAATCAACCCTTGTCTGACCGCAACCTGACCGCTTAGCTGACCCAGAGGACTTCAAAAACGCTAAAAACAAGCGGTAAAATGCAAAAGTCCATGAAAAAACCCGACTTGGAACGAAGTCCAAATCGGGTTCAAGGTGGAGGATAGGGGACTTGAACCCCTGACCTCTTGAATGCCATTCAAGCGCTCTCCCAACTGAGCTAATCCCCCAATGGTATGGCCACTTGGTTGCTGGTCCGAAGACGGGCTACCGAACAAAGTCACACCAAGTCCGCTCGTGGCGGTTGGCCAATGGTCCTGGAAAAATATCACCGGCCCGGTAACCTGTCAAGGACGCCACCCACACGCGGCGGATACCTACTCGCCAACCGGGACGAATCCATCCTTGAAAAAACGTACCATCCACATCTTCGTTACGCTCGCCAAAATCGGCCTCCCCCTGCTACTGATCGCCTGGCTCCTCTCGCGACTCGATGAAGATCAGGTCCGACAGCTTCGCGAGCGGCAACTCGATTGGCCTCTCGTCGGCGGAGCCTTTCTGGCCTTCTTCGTCGCCGTCTGCCTCAGCTTCCTTCGCTGGCATCAGCTGGTCCGAGCACTCGGAATCCCGTTTTCCCTCCGCGATGCCTTCCGGCTGGGGTTTCTCGGCTTCCTGTTCAACTTCATCTCCGTCGGAAATGTCGGGGGCGACCTTTTCAAGGCGGTCTTCATCGCCCGCGAACAGCCAGGACGACGGACCCTGGCCGTCGCCTCGGTGTTTGTTGACCGAGTCGCCGGGCTGCTGGGCCTGATCCTCCTGGCCGCACTCTCCCTGGCGATTCTCGGCCTCCCCGTGGAGACCCCTGAAACTCGGGCCCTCCGCCATCTCGTCTACGCCGCCACTGCCGCCGGAACCGTCGGCATCTCCCTGCTCTTCATCCCCGGCTTCACCACCAGTCCCCTGATGGAATGGTTCACCACCCTCCCAAAAATTGGCCGGTTCCTCGAGCAAGGAGTTTCGGCACTTCGCATGTATCGCCGTCAGCCAGGTGTGCTGGCGATCGCCGGAGCGATCAGCCTCGGAATCCACCTCCTCTCGGCCATCTGCATCACTCTGCTGGCCCAGGCGATCTTCGATTCCTCCCCGAGCCTGGCCGAACACCTGGTGATCGTTCCGCTGAGCAACCTCGTCGGCGCCCTTCCGGTCACCCCAGCCGGACTCGGAACCTTCGAGGGCGCCATGGAATCGCTGTACCGAACCATCTCGGGAAGCACCACTACCGCCTCGGCCGTGACGGTGGCTCTGGCCTACCGCGTCGTCACCATCGGGATCGCCCTGATAGGGATCGGCATCTACTGGTGGAGTCGCCGGGAACTGGCACCCTTGCTGCATGCGGCCCCCGAGGAGTTGCCGAATGAACCGGCCGAACAAGCAACGGCTCACGGGTCCCCGACAATCTCCACTCCTCGTTCCCCAATGTCATAGAACAACAACTCGTCGCTGCACGAACTACCTCGGTGCTTGGCCACATAGAGCGCTCGGCGCATCGCCCGCCCTTCCCGCACCTTCCCCATGTAGATCAACGTATTGGCGTTGGACAGGGCGTCTCCCTCGTCCAGTGGCCGAGCAATCAAGTCGTCCAGCAGGGCGCTATGGGAAGTGAGCAGCAGGAGGCAAGCAATCTCGCTCGGGTCATACGCAAACCGATCGACTTCGGCCGCCTGGTCCCGGTAATACTGTCGCAAGAGGTCGCGAGCGACCCAGGCCGAGTCCTTGCGGATCACCTGATGATAGACATATTCAAACAGGTACTGCTGGATGGAATCCTGGGGTCGATCCACCGGTTCCACGCCATCCACGACCACTCGCCGACCACCATGCAAAAAATGGCCATACAAGAAGGCGATCGTGCGACCAAGCCGCTCATTCACCTCGGCCTGCCAGTCTCGCCAGGCGTCCCAATCGAGATCTTGCCGAGTCACTCGGCGACCGCTGTACTGAAACGCATGTAAATGTTGGCCCGGAGCAGGCTCGGAATGGAACCGAGTCAGGTCCCAGGTCCGGGCATCATCAGAAGTCAGCTCCCAATTCGCCAGCCGCCGCGCATATTCCGAATGGCTCTGCGAATCCCCGCGAACACTCACGTCCAAGATCGCTCCTCGGCGACGTTCCGGTTCCCCTGCCGCCGCGGCAAATTGGATTCCCAGCTGCGTCTTGCCGATGCCGGTCGCCCCGAGCACGACGGTCAGCGATCCAGGCAGCAAACCGCCTCCCAGATGTTCGTCGAGACCAGGAACGCCCGTTGAGTAGCGGAGCGACGTCGAGGACCGACGCTGCTCGGCAACGCCGGCGGGGTCGGTCGGGGGGACAGGGTCGGTCGGGGGGACAGGGTCGGTCGGGCCGGCGGGGTCGGTCGGAGAGGGCGTGGTGGGAGAAGACGCGGAATTCGGGGAAGCCGGCTTCGAGTTTCCGGGTGATGGGGAAGAGGGCGTGGAGTGGCTCATGGGAAGCGTGGGGTGAGAGGAATCGAGGAAAGAAGAGAGTCAATCAGGTTTTCCGCCGTGCGGCACAATTCAGATCATAAGGCAAAAGCGGAGGTGGGTGGCCGAGTGAGAGGTCGAGGGGCGCTTGCAGTTTCCAAACCGAAATCACGCCCAACGAGCGTGCCCCTTGTGTACGACTCAAGTGGCTCAGCTTCAGTGGCTCAGCTTCAGTGGCTCAGCTTCAGTGGCTCAGCTTCAGGGGCTCAGCTCCAGTAACTCCAGCAACTCCAGCAACTCAAGTGGCCTTGACGCCAAGAAACGACAAAGCCCCCATCTATCGATGGGGGCTTTGTTGCGTTACTTTTCTACCACCGGAGAACTAAAGAATCGTTTTCTTCTGGCTCGTGAAGAACGGATTCGGAATTCAGTGGCAGCAAGTCGGCTCAACACCGCACTTCGGATCGCAAGCCGGAGCGCAGCGATTGTGGCAGCTGAACAACCGAGTCAACAGACCAGGTCGCTTCGGGGCACAAGGATCGCAGCAGGTCGGCTCGACACCGCAATGCGGGTCCACTCCGCACTTCGGATCGCAAGCCGGAGCGCAGCAGTGGTGACGGCTCGCTCGGATTCGATCGAGCAAGCTCGGTCGCTTCGGGGCACAGCAGTCTTGGCAAGGATCACAGCACGCGGCTTCGACCCCACAGGCAGCTTCCACGCCGCAAGCCGGCTCGCAGCAGGAGTGGTGCCGAGCGTGTAGACGCTGCAGCAAGCCAACTCGTTTCTGGCAACATGGATCCGGTTCACAACAGCTCGGCGCCGCTTCACATCCGCATCCACCATGGCTGGTCATCATGCGGTCGAGAAGATCAAACGCTTGGACACTCGAGGCGGCGGCAGCGAAGTACAGCACGCCGGCGACCAGCGCGGCAGTTAGCACGGCTCGACTCTTCATTGGGAGGACTCCTCAACAACCTTTACGCAATCGCGGGTAAACAACACTCAGCCCATCCCCCTCTGCCACCAGACCACGCGGGTAAGAGTTTCGTCTGACGAAAATCCAGTGGCATTTGCAAGTGGTTCGAACTGAGGGATCAGCAACTCGCTGACGTCATGGGGAGGTATCGTCCGGGACGCGAACAACACTTAACCAAGCGACCACGCTTCTCCAGCTCCTCAGCCCGACGGTGTTCCGGTTGTAACGCCTGCGGAAACAACTAGGGGCGAACCTCCCCCCACACCTCCACCCCCCCCTCGAAAGCCAACGCCAAGACGCCGACTTTCTCCTCGTTCACCTCCCAAATGGCCCCCCCGACACCCCGAATCGATGCCCCAGGGTAAAAATAATCGTGGAACTCCCCGCCTTCACCCACGAAATGCACCGCGCCGTCGGGGGATACAAAACACCATCCCCCTTCTCCGCCATTGAGCCAGGGCAGCTCCACAGCCCAATCGATCGGTCGAGCGTGCGGGCCCCCCGGCAAACGGTAGCTCCAGTTGGTTTCCATATCCCTCGTCAAACCAATCGCCAGCCGGTCTCCCCGCAGATCGTGGGAGACCCCCACATACGGGCTCAAGCGACTTTCACTCGATCCCATCTCTTGCCGGCCCCCGAATAGCGTGAAGATGGCCAGGGGTGGATGAGGCTGGACCGCTTCAGGAGCCCCGCGAGTCGCGACGTCGGCGATCCGACCCTGTTCGGTCGCCACGAACAGCACTCGTTCCGCGATCGGTTCCGCGACTCTCTGGCGGCTTTCTCCGAGGCTTTCTCCCAGATTTCTTCTTTGTGTTCCGCCCTCTGTTTTTCTCCGGCCCTCCGCAGGATGTTCCCCGGCGGAATGATCCCCGGAATGATCCCCCGGCAGCTGGTCAGGGACAGGGCGAGAGATTCTCGGGGCCGAGACAAGCGAGACTCCAGGGAGCGTGGTAATCCGAGCGACTTCATTCCCCTCCAAATCCCAGGCCATCAGCCCGACTCCCGCCAACAGCAGACAGACCTCCGGTCGGCCATCCCCCGACCAATCGACGAACTGGACGTCCAATATTCCCTCATGCCGCAACTCGGGAGGAGGAGCGGTCCAGGTCCGCCGCAACTGGTGGTCGAGCAGATAGAGATGCTGTCCTCCCCACTCGGCCGCCGCGAAATATCGGTCACCTTCTCTTCCGACCCCGCCCGCCTGCTTGTCGGGAGTCGTTCGTAACAGCGTGATCCGTTCATCTTGCTGGACCGGCAATGCATGACGGCTCAGGAGCCTCCCCTTCTCGTCCAGCTCCACCA
>JBJHCD010000023.1:7957-17039 GCA_050485845.1 Pirellulaceae bacterium
TCCTTGCAGCACGTGGATCCGTGGCCGCCCATCGAGTCCGAGAGTGACCACCATGTTCCCGGGATCGGAGAGCGTGTCGTTACGCCAAAGCCGACGCATTTTGACCCGAGCCGGCTCGGTGGAGGTCAGCGACACGCTTTCCGAACCGTCGGCCATGAAGCTTGGCGATTGTCCCGGCGATTGTCCCAAGGGAGAGGCGGCGGCAAGCTGTTGTTGGTAGTGAAGCGCGTCGTGGTGTGCTTGCGCGACGACCGAGAGCCCCAAGTCCTCGCCGGCCAGGATCCGGTGGAGTGCCTCTTCCAGATGGACGTCCAGGAGCGGATTGAAGGTGCTTTCGAACAGCTGCACCGTCCCGTCGGTGCCCAGAACGACCACGGTCGGCAGCACTTGGATATCGAAGACATCGCGCCCCACCGCCTCGCGATCACGGAGAACGGAGAGTCCCAATCCCGACTCACGCATTCTTGTCACAATCGCCTCCTGGGGAGTTGACGGGGCGTCCGCGCTGACGGCCCGGAACACCACCTGGGGCTCGTCGCCTGTCTCACGGCCGCCGGAGGTCCATTGTCCCGGCCGATTCGCCGGCTCCTTTCCAGGCGACCGCTGCTGCCAGCGGATCCGCAAGTTTTCCAGCCGCTCGAGACTGGCCCAGCAGGCCGGATGGTCCGCATACCAGTGCAGTACCACGACTTGACCCTGCATCTGGTCACTACCGAAATACCGATTCCCCTCCTCACGGGCGTCCCGACTCTGGCGGTCCGCTGCTCCATCAACCGCACCGTCTTCCGATTCAGCCCCAACAGCGGACCCGGTCCCAACGGCTGACTCAGCCCCGACAGCCGATTCAGCCTGGGCCGTTTCGTCCGCCACGTGCTGTAATCGAAACGCCGGCAGTCGCTCGGCGAAGAGATTGGTGGGTAAAGGCTGGGGAGGCCGGACGAAGCGGCGGACCTGTTGGACGCCCTCCACTCGGCTCCAATCCTCGCCACGGAAATCCTCTCCCGTGGCCGCCAGACGCGCCTCCCGAAAGTCGGCTACCAGTTTCATGTCAGTCACCATTGACCGGGCCTCGGCCGAAGGGCGTAGCCCAGACGTCGGATATTCCAGTCGCCGAAGCAATCCATCCTGCTGGTCGATCCAGAAGACAAAGGGCCCCTCTCCCATGTCAACTCGCAAGCGATGGCAGCGGTGGCCATGCAACGTCTGATCCTCGAGAAATTCCCGCCGCACATCGGGGGCGAGGAAGGGGGCGATGGGGCTCGAGCCCAAAAGCAGTTCCAACTGGATCGGCTGGCGACCGAGTCCTTGCCGGAGGACTTCATGCAGCAAGCTGTCTTCCATCAGCCAGGGAAGTGTCAGTTGCGGCGGCACTTCCCGCACGAGCACCTGGTTGTCGAGATGACCGGTGGCCTCGTCCTGGATTCGAGCTTGCAGACGCTCGCCGTCAGCAGCTAGACGTACCTGATACGCCTCCACTTTCAGCTTCCCAGGACGCTGAAAAGCGACTCGCAACGGGGCCGCGTCGCGTCGCAGGCTTCCTCCCGAACGATAAGAGAGCACTATCTCACCTCGGTCGGAATAGACCGGTGCCTCCCGATAGACGCGGATCATCCGCTCCAGCAGTTCTTCGGGAGTCGGCCGAGACGCCTGCTTGGGCTCCGGTGAGCCTCCCGCGGTGTCTCTGTCGGAAACCTGAGGACGGCATCCCGCTAGAATGACAAGCAGCAGGCATGCCATCCATGGCAGCCACGTGACCCGCGGCGTCGGCCCGAATTGACGCGTCATCTTCCTTGATTCCCTGTCCTTGGATTGCCTGTCCTTAGATTGCCTGTCCTCGATTCCGTTTCGATGGGTGGTCCCTCGCCAACACTCGCTACGGCGCGGAAGTCATGGGATGGATAAAGATCGGTGCCGCCCCCAATGCATCCTCGGATGTTCCGGTCACATAACATCGCAGGTAACACGGCCCCCGCACCTGCTCGGGTATCGTGATCTCAAACTCCGTTTCACCCCCATTCAGCTCAATGTCGGCCGCCAACCAGCGCTGATCGTTCGCTCGATGATACTCCTCTTGCATCGCCGTCAGCGAGGATTCCTCGAAGCGGAATTGGCGGCGAGCGGCTGGGGAGTTCTTTGGCTGATCGCGGCGCGAGACCAGCTCCAACGTGCCTCGCCCTTGCACGTTGCTGCGGAGAGTCACTTGCAGGCGATTGCCCGCTGTTGTTCGGGGTTCCGTCACTACCTCGAGTTTCTCGGGATGCCGCAGCGTGAGCAGCGGATCTCCCAACAAATTGAACAGGGCGACGTGCTCACGCCGCTCGACGTGCAGTTCGTCTCGATGCGGACTCAGGGCAACCGCCAGGGCATCCAGCAACTGGCGGTGCATGGCGGGCCCGGAAGTTCGCGCGGCCGAAGGAGCTTTCACCTCCACGTGGGCTGAGTCGGTCGAATCGGCTGACGTTTGCGAGCCGGCCGTGCTTTCTGAACGAGCGTCCCCCTCCGTTCCAGAGAAGTTTTCCGAGCCCTGCTGGTCGAATGTACCGTCCGCCGTTTCGAGGTCTTGACCGAGACTTTGCTTGGCATGTTGGACCAGTTCGCCCAGCGTCGGTTGCCGCTCGTGAAAATATTCATGGAGCATGGCCGAGCCGAGCACGGCCATGGCGTACGGCATGGTCACTCGAGAGCCCGCCAGCACCGCCACGGGACCTCCCGGCGCGCGAAGCAGTTCTTCGGCCAGACAGTCGTCGGGCTGATCGAACGCCCCGGTATAGCAGGCCAGGAACATGGCGATCGGAGGTGGTTCGACCGGTCGTAGCTTGGCCATGTCCTGGACTCCCAATATATGGTACGCCCCTCCCGGCACTTGAACGCGATCCAACTGCCGCTGCTGGCCATGTCCCAGATAGACCCAGAAAAGGCACCCCTCGTTCAATCGATCGATCGCCACTTCGTGGAACCGCCGTGGGTCTGGTGAAAAAGGGCTACGCCAACTCCCGTAGGTCATGGTTGTCCGGTATGCCCCAGGGATTCCCTCGGTCAGAAACCGCTTGGTGGTGTATTCCAACACCGAATCGACCAGGGCGCCGAAGCCTCCCACCCCCGCGACAAAATTCAGTTGCTGCCGCCAGTTCCCCTCCGGTCGGGCCGTTTCATAAGCCACGATCTTTTGGACCATCACGGCCAGTTCCTCGGCCGAGTCAGCGGTGAGCCGGCCGACGGCTAGATTCGGAAGGCCATCTCCATTCAAGTCGGCATAGGGGGTATCCGTGGCGATGGATCGATCGGGGCCCCAGCGGGAAATGATCTTGGCCGGCTGATAATGGGTCGGCGTCGTGGTGGTGAGGCGATTCGAGACCCCCGTTCCAACGGTCACTCCACTTGGTAGTCCTGGCAACTCGGGCCGGGCATCCCCAACCAGCAACACCCACCGCACCGGATGCCGCAGGGCCAACTGCCGAATCTCCTCTCGAATCTCGTCGGCCGACTGCCGGTTATCGACAAACCGGATGACTCGTCCCTGCTCCTGACGCATCGCCACCCAAGGCTCGAGCGCCTCCTGAAATTCCCTCGGGCAAACCACAACCGTATCGACCTCGGGAACCACCGCCGCGAGCCAACTGGCCGTGATCAGTAACAATGAGTTCAGCACCGAGCACCTCGTGGGGAAAGGCGGATGATGGCGGAAGGGGGAAGGATAAAGGCGGAGGGATGAAGGATGAAGAGTGAAGAGTGAAGAGTGAAGAGTGAAGAGGGTGGGAGTGAGTTGTTGTTTGAATCGTATCCCGTGCGGGGAGTGAAAACCAATTGCTTTCGAGTTGGATGCCTCTGAGTGGCAGTCGATGACCACCTCTGTTAGGTGGGCTTTCCTTGTCGCGGTCGAACTCGAGGAGGTCGCGCGGCTCCCTCCACTTGGGTGGTGGCGAAGCCGACTGGCAGCTCGAAAAACAGTTGGAATCGCGAGTGAAGCCTGGATCGGGGGGAGTGTACAATTCCTAGCGTTTACCGCCAATCCAAATCTCTGTTCGTTCGGCAATAAAGACGAAAAAAGGCCGGAGACTCCGTTGGGAAGCTTCCGGCCCTTTCAGGTTTTCAAAAACTGCAAAAACTGATGAGCGGGTGAAGGGAATCGAACCCTCGTATTTGGCTTGGGAAGCCAACGCTCTACCATTGAGCTACACCCGCTAGTGCTCGCATGACCCCGATTATGTCGCGCGGTCCCCCAAACCGCAAGCGTACATTGCTGGGGAAAGCATAGTCGTAGCCGAGCGGGTAGTAGCCGAAGCGGTCCCAGTCAATCAGCTCACCCCGCGAACTCAGATTGTCCGGCTTTATGTCGCCATGACAAACAACTCGGTTTCTCGACCGGATCAAGATCCCTTCCGCTCGCAGCACGAACCGCACGCCCTGGTCCCCCAAGGTGGTGGCGAGCGAAGTCGCATAGCTTTTGTCGGCCCGCCTGATAGTATTCGTCGGCGGTAAAATCGCACAGCCAATCCGGTCCGCTTACCGAGCCATATCGCCGATGGGCTCAGCGGAGCTTGCAGTGCATCTCCCAAACCTCGCCGACTTGAGCATCGACCTGAAACCCGCACGCTTCATAGACTCGGACAGCTCGAGCACTATACGTTTTGGTTGCGAGGCGTAGGTAGTGAAAACCTCGAGGGCGAACTCGAGCAATCGCCTCGGAGACCAGCACTTTGCCGAGTCCCCGCCCTTGGAATGAGGGAAAGATCCCGAGCAGGGGAATATACGCATTTTGACCCTCCGGGTCATTTGCATAGATCGCCAGCAAGCCGACCGGTCGTTCGTCACACCAGAGGACCGCAAGTTCCGCTCGCTCCAGCAACTTTTTCGCATAGGCCCCCAAGTCGACACGTTCCCCCAGCGGATGCGTGAACGCGTCGCTGAGGTTTGCCAACAGCTGGGCCAGTTCGCCGTGGCTGACCGGACGCTCATCGTTCCAGCGGCAGAGAATGTTAACGGGAATGGCTCGAGCATCCCGCGCCATGGCTTGACTTTCTTCCACCATGGATCGACTCTCCCGCACCATGGCCTGACTTTCGCGGACCATATCTTGGCCATCCCGTGCCATCTCGCGACTTTCCCGCGCGAGACCCTCTCCCCCTCGGATTAACTCGTCGTCCGGTTCGCGTGGACTCGACATTTCATCTCCCTTACAAAGACTCTCCACTGAGTGCCGAGTCCCCCCGCCGACACTCCTGATCTCACTCGTCCCTCTAAGCTCTTTCCTCGGTTGCTTCCGCCACTATCCTTCCGCCGCCACCCTTCCACAAGAGGTCGGGTGCCGCCATCAGATTCATTAAGCCGCCCGTGTGCCAGAACAAAACCTTGCTTCCGGCTGGTATCTGACCGCTCCTCACCAATTCGACCAAACCCCAGAGAGCCTTTCCCGAGTACGTCGGATCGACGAACAGTCCGGCCCGAGCGGCCGTGCGAATGATGTCCAGCAATTCCGGACGGGTTTGTTCATACCCGCCGCAGGTCCACTCATCTCGAAACTCGACGGGAAAGGATGACTGGGGCAGGCCGAGATGCTCTTGGTATTCGGCAATCGACTGTTCGACAATCGGAGCACCGCGAGCGGTCGAGCGAGCGATGGAGATCCCGATGACTCGAGTGCCCAAGGGGGCGAAGCCGATGATGAAGCCGGCTTGGGTCGTGCCGGTGGCACTGGCGAAGACCAAGAAGTCGGGATGCCAATCTTCCGCCTGCTTTTGAAACTCACCCACCGCCTCGACGAACGGGATTGTGCCCTGGACGCAGTGTCCTCCACCCCAGATGTAGAGTGGCCGATGGCCATTCTTCGTGAGCCGCTCCATGGCCCGGTCCATCCGCTCGGCCAACTCCTCGTGCCGACAGAAGTCCACTTCGGCCCCCGCTAACCGCATCAGCAAAACATTTCCGGTGTTTGGATAGGAAATCCCGGGTTGCAAATGGATCACGAGGTGGCAATGGAGGCCATGCTGGGCCGCCACGATCGCGGTCGCTCGAGCGTGATTGGACTGTGGTCCTCCATTGGTCACCAGCGCCGTGTAACCATGATTCAGGGCATATTGGAGGATGGTCTGGATTTTTCGAGCTTTATTCCCGCCTCCCGGCATGGGAAACAGATCGTCCCGCTTGATCCGCAGGTCGATCGGTAGGGAAAAAGCGTCAGTGACTGAAGGGAGGGATTGCAGGGGAGTGATCATTGCCATCCCTTATGGCTTGGGCCGGCTGCGACCAGTGATTGAGCGGATCACGTTACGAATCGTGGCGGAAACCTGCTTGCGAGGAATCCGCCAGCACGACTGATAGAACATGAATAGCAAGTCGGACCACGAGCAAGCTCGGCAAATCCCCTCGAGATAAAGTCGCCGGCAGCGGCCGGCTTCTCGCTGCTTGCCGATTCGCAAAAAGTATCTGTGGAGCCAATACCAGGTATTCGCGTTGATTTCGGTTCGGATTCGCTGATCCTCGATGGACGACCAAATTCCCCCGTCGTGAATCCGGTAGGCGGAGGGCTGAAGATCATCCATGTACTTGCAGCCACCGAACTGACCCAGGAACGAGACGAGGAACTGGTCTCCGTTAACAGCGAAAGCACTTTCACGCGGGTAGAGTTCTTCTGGAACACGATAGACGTAACTGTTGGTGGCCATCAACACTGTTGGGTCCGCGATCATTTGGTCGCCGGAAAAATCGCGTTGTGATCCGAGATACTTGGAGTCTCGTATCCGCCTTCCGTCCCCGTCCACGACGACGGCATCATGTCCGCAAATCACGTACTCGGGATGGCTCTCCAGGAATTCGACCTGGCGCTGCAGCTTATGCGGATCGAGCCAATAGTCGTCTCCCTCGCACATGGCGACATAGCGGCCCCGCGCCCGTTCACGATTGATGCGCGCCGGGCGGAATCCACGGGAGTATTGATTTTTCTCTTGATAAATCGGCTTGATGATCGTCGGATAGCGCTCGGCAAACATCCGGATCACCTCGGGGGTCTGATCGGTCGAGCAATCGTCGTGGACCAGCACCTCGAAGCGAAACGTGGTCCGCTGAATCAGCATGCCATGCAGGGCCTGGGCAATGAACCGCTGGTGGTTAAAGGCACAGCAGTTGACGCTCAGTAGAGGAGTCTCCCCGCAGGGCCACTGCCGAGTTACCTCTGCCTCGTCGGGCAATTGCGAAAGTAGGCGGCGGGCCGAGTCGAGCACGGAATCGACGGTCTCCGATTGCACCGCCGACTCGGCTGCGGTCTTTTGGCAGGTCATTGTCATGGCGCCACCTTCTCCTTACGCCGCCTGGCGCCGAGGGAGCCAAGTCGTCGGCTGGAGGGGAATCGTTCGAGTCGGTACGAGGTCTTTGTAGCCTCGCACCCCGATTTCGGGCCGCAGCCAGTCGGGATGAGATGCACGGCCCGAGAGCCAGCCGAGCAGCGTGGCGGGGACGTTGGCTCCCGCCAGATGCTGGAAAGGATAGTCTCCGGTGAACCGGGGATTCACATCGACAACCCAGTTTCGATTTCCCTCCACAATCAGGTCCAAGCCCCAGATGCCGAGATGACGAGTGATCCGACTGATGCTCCGCATCATGTGGTCGAGAGGTTCGGGGGAGACGGTGGTTAGTTGATCCGTCTCTCCAGCTCGCATGCCATGTACCTCTCCCACGAAGTGCGCGGCGTATTCTCCCTTCAGGTCATTTATCAGGTCGACGCAATACTCCTGGCCCGAGACCTCTTGCTGTATCAGCACGAGTTGTTTCGAGCTTTCCGAGAGAATGCCGACCAGCGGGTGTTGCTCGAGTTGTTTCTGGGTTCGCTGGAAGTACCAGTTGAGTTCATCGAGCGAATGGCAGCGGGTAAGGCCGAGCGATCCGAATCCGTGGCGGGCCTTGACGAGTAGGGGAAAGTCGATCTCTTTCCGAGCGATTGCGGCCTGGGCATATTGCAGCGAGGTGTCCGTCCACGGAACGTCGAATCCTTGTGCCTGGAGGTAGCGGCTGCATTCCAGTTTGTCCAGAGTTCGTCGGCCCCAGTCGCTGTCCGGAAGCATCGGAACAACGCCGGCCTGGCGAAGGGTGGGAGCGTGAGGAGCCAGAAAGTAGGTGTCAAGGTCGTGGAGGGAGCAAAGTAATCGGATGGAGTAATCGTGGCAGATCTGAAGGATGGTGGGAACGTAATCTGGGTCCCACGACGCGGGGACTCGGACGGCATGGTCGGCTACTTGAGCGGCTGGGGCGTCGAGGTCCGTATTGGCGACGACGACCTTCCCGGCTCCTCCCAGGAGATCCCGTGCTTCCTGAAAGTAGCGAACCAGGTACGCTCGTCTTCCCGCGCTGGTCAGCAGTACGCTCATGGTTTTCCACCCTTCGACCTACATTCCAACATTCCAACATTCCAACATTCCGGCATTCCGGCATTTTGCCAATCTGGCATTTGGCATCTCGTCTTTGCCATCGATGGCCAGATGCCGTGTGGCCTTGGGGGGCCGATGTGCGAACATCTCCTCTAGGCGGCCCGTCGAAGGCGCGGGTTGTGCCGACTGGCGGATCCCGCCACCACCATCTCGCAGATCCGAGTTACTTCGTCTTCGGTCAGCCCGTTGTATAGGGGGAGGTTGAGGATGCGCCGGGCCACCTGTTGGCTGACGAGGAGATCCTGTTTCCGAGTGGAATCGCGGTAGCAATCCAATTCGGGGACGAGGGGATAAAAATACCGCCGGACAAGCACGTTATGCCGGCGCATCCAGTGGTAAAGTTCATCTCGGTCCATGCCGAACGAACCGGCCTCCACCTCGATCGGGAAGTAGGCATGGTTGTAGCGGACGTGGGACGAGTGGCGAGGGGGGAGACGCAGGCCGGGGACTGAGGTGAGTTGCTCGAGGTACCAGGAGTGAATTCGCTTTCTTTCTTCGATGAGCGGATCGAGTTGCTCGAGAACATGCAGCCCCATGAGGGCCTCGAGTTCATTCATTTTGGCGTTCGTTCCGGGCAGAACGACTTCCACTTCATTCCGGAAACCAAAGTTTTTCAGGTAATGAAAGACTTCCTTGAATTGGGGGTCGGCGAACGTGAGCAGGCC
>JBJHCD010000024.1:0-15475 GCA_050485845.1 Pirellulaceae bacterium
GTCAATAACCAAACTCCAACGGGGCAAGCCCAGACGAATGAGCGGCGGACGCAACCAGCACCACAGAAGGTTTAGGAGAAGTCGCCACTCCTAGCTCGGAATCGAAGCTACGGTGGCACGATCGCTCAGATGCTGCAGAATCTGCCGGATATCCGCAACATCCATTATTTGTTCGTGCTCCGGAATGCTCGCGAAGGCTGGACGCTGGACCACCGTCGAGTTTACTGGGAAGTGTTGCAGGAAGCGCGTGGCAAGAGTGGTGGCGCCAGCTACCAGGGCTTCCTGGACAACATCGAGCAGGAGGCGTTTGACAATGCCTCCGATAACGCTCGGCTGGCCATCGAGGCCTTGGGGATCCGTCAGCCCTATGCGCCGCCCGAGCTTCCTGAACCGCAGGGTCCCGGGCGTGAATGGACGCTGGAAGACTTGCTGGCTCTGGAAGGCGAGTTGCAAAACCGCAACTTCGAAAACGGCAAGAACGCTTTCGCGGCCGCTCGCTGTGTCGTCTGCCATCGGTTCGGAGGTGAAGGGGGAGCCACCGGACCAGATCTCACTCAGGCAGCCGGGCGTTTTAACTGGCGAGACCTGTCCGAGTCGATCATTGATCCCAGCCGAGTCATCTCGGATCAATATCGCGCTTCGGTGGTGATTACCGAGGAGGGTCAAGTTCATACGGGTCAGGTTGTCAGTGAAACCGATGACGCTCTGATCATCGTCGTGGACCCGGAAGATGCCAGTAAAGTGGTTGAGGTGCCGAAGGCATCGATTGAAGAACTTCAACCCTCTCCCGTGTCGCTGATGCCGAAGGACTTAATCAACCCGCTGAACCAAGACGAAGTACTGGACCTGATGGCCTATCTGTTGTCGCGAGGGAACCCGAGGGACCCGGTGTTCCGGAGAGGCCGAGGTCGAGGACGTTAGGCGAGAGCATCGTTTGGCCACTCCCCTCTGGCGGCGCGATCTCGTGGATTCGCAGAGTACCCCCTATGCCCCCTTCCGAATTTTGGAGACGAGATAACGCCTCAGTGCACCATATTCCTCTTCTGTCATTACTCGTGGTGGGTACCCTCTTGATCCATGGCGGCTGTCGTTCGGGCGAGCCGAACGAGGCGCCGCGATCCACGATGGAGGGATCCTCGGGATTAAGCCGAGCGGAGGAGTTGGAGTTCGTGGCGGCGATTCGGCCCGAGGTGGAACGGTTTTGCGGTGATTGCCATGCCACTCCGCTTCCCGAGGCATTTCCGCGTCACGCCTGGCGAAGTGAGGTGGACCAGGGATATCGGTTCTATGTCGAATCCGGACGGGATGACCTCCAGCCACCTCCCAAGAATCGAGTCCTTCAGTACTATCGGATCCTGGCGCCGGAGAGGTTGGAATTTCCAACCGTCACTCGGGAGCCCATGAAGCTGGAGTTCCACACGGTCGATCTTGATTTTCCTGACGTGCACGACTTTCCCGGTGTTTCCCATGTGTTGTGGCATGAGGCGGAACGTGACCGGGAAGTGAGCAGCACGCGGCAGGCTGAGTGGGAAGAAGGGCAGCAACCTGTCGATGGCGAGCGTTCTCGAGGGAGGTTGTTGTTTTGCGACATGCGGGCGGGAGAGGTACGGGAGGTCTGGTTCGAAAACCGCCGGCCACATAGCCGCCTTTTGGCCGAGGTCCCGCATCCGGCCCATGTGGAGATTCACGATTTGGACGGCGACGGCTTGGACGACTTGATTGTGGCCGACTTGGGGAGCTTCATGCCGGGGGACCACGATCAGGGACGGGTCATCTGGTTTCGGCGGCTCTCGGCGGATGAGGAGAGCGAGTACGAAGAAATCACGCTGCTCGACGGAGTGGGGCGAGTGGCTGACGTGCAGGCCGCCGATCTGACCGGAAACGGTCGTTTGGACTTGGTGGTGGCGGAATTCGGTTGGCGGAAGACGGGACGGGTCCTGTTGTTGGAACAGGAGGAGGGTACGGATGAGGTCCCCACGTTCACGACCAGGGTGCTCGACGATCGCCCTGGAGCAATCCATGTCCCCATCGCCGATCTGAATGGAAATGGAAGGCTCGATATCGTGGCGCTGATCAGCCAAGAGCATGAGCGCGTGGAGGCGTATCTGAATCAGGGGGACGGCACGTTTCAGCGCGAGACGATTTATGTCGGCGACGATCCATCGTTTGGTTCCAGTGGCATTCAGCTGGTGGATTTGAACGGCAGTGGCCGTTTGGATGTTTTAATGACCAATGGGGATACGATGGACAGTTTTCTACTGAAACCGTTCCATGGTGTCCGGTGGTTGGAGAATCGGGGCGATTTTCCTTTCACTCATCATTTACTGGCGGAGATGCCGGGGGCTTATCGGGCCTTGGCCGCGGATATGACAGGCAATGGTCATCTCGATGTGGTCGCCTCGGCTCATATGCCCGAGCGGACGGAGACCAGCACCAGCGAGACGGGAGTTAGCGGTGGTCACCACGAAGCGGGAAATCACGAAGCGGGAAATGAGGAATTGCTGGAGGGCCCGCTTCCGCCGGAAACTCTGATCTGGCTGGAGCAAGTTCGCCCCGGAGAGTTTGTGACCCGCGGCCTGGGACGCTCGCGGCGCGGCCACATGGCGATGGCACTGGGTGATTTCGATGGCGATGGTCACATCGATATCGCGGTGGGACATTTCGGCAATGATCCGGGCGGCCAGGATGCCTGGCTGACGATTTGGTGGGGAGAGGGGAGCAACGCGGTGGCTCGGCGAGGCGAACGAAGAGGGCAAGGAGGGATCCCTTGAGGGGCCCGGCCGCTACGGCTCCCCGTGAGTCTCCACGACGCGCAACCACTGGTTCGCCTCAGGTTGGTGCAGCCTTTGGACGTGACCGGAAGGCCAGCGAATCTCGACCTGCTCGATGACCCGATCGGGCCCCAATCCGAAATGGAGTCTTGGCTGCGAACTGGAAGCGAAGCTAGCCCCTCCCTTGAGTTGTCGCATCTGAGTTCCCGAGGCAGCGGTCAGGGTAACGATGGCGCCGATGGCATCGCGGTTGCTTTGGGTCCCGACCAGTTGCAAGCCAAACCAATGATTGGGGGTCGATGTCGTGTTTTGCAGGATCGCCGCCGGCTGATTGACATGGGAAATCACCACGTCGATCCGGCCGTTTCCGGTCAGGTCTCCGAAGGCGGCACCTCGAGCGAAGTGAGCGTCCTGCAGGTAGCTCCCGGCTTGAGGAGCCACATTGCGAAAACGGGTTCCCCGTTGGTTTTCAAACAGGAGAGGGGATTGGGCACGGGGGGCATTGATCGGAAAACGAACCACGTGGCCATTGGCGGCAAACAGGTCTTCGAATCCGTTGAGATTCAGGTCGACGAAGGCGGTCCCCCAACCGACATAGAGTCCACCAACGGCGGTAATCCCCATCGGTTGGCTGACGTGGCGAAACGTACTCCCACCCATGTTCCGGTAGAGGGCGAAACTTTCCCGTTCGAAATTGGCGACCCAAATATCGGGCAAACCATTTCGATTGAAGTCTCCGACATCCACCCCCATGCTGCCATCCGGGCTCCCCACGTGGCTGAGACTGGTTCCGCTGGTCAGCCCAATCTCCTCGAACGTCCCATTGCCTCGATTGCGGTAGTGGAAATTCCCTTCGGTATCATTGGCCACGTAGAGGTCGACATGGCCATCCCGATCCAGGTCGGCCGCCACCACTCCCAGTCCCTTGCCACCCGGCCTGAGGCCGACCATTTCCGACACCTCTTCAAAGGTACCATCACCACGACTGCGGTAGAGTGAATCCGAGAGTCCCTCGAAAAGGGAAGGGGGGCAGGTCTCGCGAAGTCCCGGTTCCGGGGCCGCGCAATGGGGATCGTTGTCGAAAGACCAATCGACATAGCGGACAACATAGAGGTCCAGGTTGCCGTCACCATCGAAGTCGAGCCAAGCGGCGCTGGTGCTCCACTGATCGTCCGCGATGGCCGAGGCCTCGGTCATTTCGAGCAGCGTGCCGTCGCCTTGATTGTGGTAGAGCCGGATTCCCCCGTATCCGGTGACAACGAGATCGGGAAAACCATCGCCGTCAAAGTCGGCGATCGAAACGCCATGCGTATAGCGTCGGTCCGAGGACCGTGGGTCACTGGAGGGAAACTCCAACTGACTGGAAGTCGTCACATCCGCATACTCGGAATCGCCGACCTTTCGAAAAAGCGCGGAGGGTTCTCCTTGAATCTCGCGGGGCCCAGTAAATTTGCCCCCGCCGGGGAAAAACAGATCCCACTGGCCATCCCGATCGAAATCCCAAATGGCAACCCCTCCCCCAACCGACTCGAGAATGGATCCCCGGTTCGCTTCCTCGCCATTCTGATAAGTGAATTGCATTCCCCAATCCGTGGCAACTTCGGCAAATGAAATGATCGTGTCAGGGCCCGATCCACCTGCGGAGTTGCCACTTGCTAGGTCGCCACCAGGCTCAGGCGAGCGACTCTCGTTGGAACCTGATCGCTGCTCGGCTGCGGATTGCCCGGAGCCGTTGCGGGGGGGCTCGGCACGGCAACCGGCCAGCATCACGAGTATCACGGCAACCCGGCTGACGATGCCGAGCCAACGGGTATGTCGAACGGTCGCGATCGCGGAGTGACTTCGAGCGGGTATCGACAAGTTTGGAAGTCGCCGAGTCCGGTATTCGAGGAAATATTCGCGGAAGTATTCAAGGAAAAGACCAGGGCTAGTTACCATAATGTTCGGCCAGAGCCTGACGGGCGGCGGCATGGGAGGGGTCGAGTTGGAGCGCGCCTTCGATCCAGGCGATCCCTTCGCGAGGTGATCCGTATTCGATCAAATTCTTGCCGATTTCGATTCGCGGATCAATCAAGCGTGGATTCTCCTGGACCTGTTGCATGAGCAGTCGTGTTTTGGCAAGAGCATCATTGGCCCGCTGAACGTAGTCAAGATGTTCTTGCGCTTCTTCGGACTTACCGAGGATTCGAGCGGCGGCACCCAGTTCATAGCGTAATCCGCGATGTCGAGAGTTTTGGGCGTAGGCGCTTTCCAGCCAGGGCCAAGCCGCATCGGCATCCCCTTCGGCCAGCTGTAGCCGTCCCATTTCCAGCAAGCCGTCAAAATCGTCCGGATCAAGCTGCAGCAGGCGTTCCAGGAACTCGAGGGCCTCGTCAGTCCGCCCTTCCGCCTGTCGGCAGCGGGCCAAACCGATGAGGGCTTGACGGTGGTTTTCATCTCGATCCAGAACGCGCAGGAACAGTTCGTTCGCCTCCTCGTAGTCATGCTGTTCCACCAGGGCCTTGGCAAGCCCCAGCCAGATATCCTCCCGTTGTGAATTGAGCCGATGGGCTTCCCGGTAGGCCTGGACGGTCTCCTTCCACTGCAGTAGGTGCGTCGTGATCATCGCTTCGGCGACCCAGGCCTGCGCATCTTCCGGGAAGTCTCCTTTCCAGGCCTCAATCATCCGCATGGCGTCGCCCATGCGGTAGTTCCGCAAATAGCCATTGACGAAGGCCTCGCAAACCTCGCGGGCGTCGCCTGAAGGGTCCTCCAGCATCTCACCGAGATACGGTTCGACCTCGGAGAGGCGACCGGCTTGAGCCAGAGTCAGTCGCTGTTCACGTCGAATCTGTGCCACGGGATGCCCCAACCGCTCCGCTCGCTCGAGAAATCGGCGAGATTGCTGGGCGTCACCCAAGCGGCGATAAGTTCGAGCGAGCAGGAAGTGAGTTTCGGGACAAGAAGTCCAGACGTCGCGAACCGCGAGGAGTTGAGTGAGAGCGGTATCGAGTTGGCGATTGGAAATGTCCCGCCGAATGGCGTTCAAAGTCAGCTGATGCCACCACCAAGGGCTAACCGCGAGAAGTGTGAGTACTAGAACCAGCAGCAGGGCAACGGACCATTTCCAACGTCCCCCTCTGTTTCCATTCGAAACCATTCGCTCCACCCGGTGTTCTATTATGGGATCTGTCGGATTTTTCTTTACCGCACGGCTTGGCTGACAGCCGCAATTACTGACGTCGGTCGCGAAAACGGCTTTGCCGATACTTCGCATGTTCACAAGCTTTAGGGAAGTCAAGGTTGACTTTGCGGACTCGATGCGGGAAGATGAGGCGTTATTCGCCCCAATGCACCCAATTGGGGAGATTACCTGTCGTTATGAGAATTTCATTCTCGTTATTGTTCCTTTCTTGTGATTTGAGGCAAGATACTATGCATTTGGTCGGTTCTCGTAGTCGCTCACCAAGGGGTTTTACCTTGGTGGAACTGTTGGTCGTCATTGCCATCATTGGGGTACTGGTGGCCCTCCTTCTTCCCGCCGTTCAGGCGGCCCGCGAAGCAGCTCGACGCATGAGCTGCGGTAACAACCTCAAGCAATTAGGACTTGCGGTTCACAACTATCACGACACGCATCGGGCGATGCCGCTGAATTACGGCCAATGGGCAATGATGGACCCACTGGACGGTCGATCATCCAGCTGGATGACGCAGATTCTCCCCTTCATTGAGCAGCAGAATTTGTATGATCAAATCGATTTCCGCTTCGGAGTTCGCAACGATCCGCGAAATCTGAACCTCGATACCCCCGCTCCCATGAGCAACGCGTTTGTCGCGAAAGCAATCGTTCCTCCCTTTCTCTGCCCGAGCGACGGTGAGAATCGCGGTGGACGGATGGCAAGTCGAGCGAACTTCGGTCATGAGTGGGGTGTCAACAATTACAAGGGAGTGGCTGGAGCGAATTGGGCCTGGGGGGCTTTCATCGTCAACGCCGGCCCCCACGCCTCTGGACCTCACGGCGCGAACCAACCTAACGGGCTTGAGCGAGGGAATGGCATCTTCTTCCGCAGTGACAACTACGATCCACGTCACACGATGGCGACCATTTCCGATGGAACATCCAATACGTTGATGATCGGAGAAGCCGTACCCCGCTGGTGCACTCACACTTGGTGGTGGTGGTTCAATGGGGTGACCGCAACGGCGGCTGTTCCGCTGAATCAGAACGCACTTTGCCAAGTTACCGGCAATCGAATTGTTGATCTCAATGCCTGCTGGGGGGACTGGCCGAACAACTACTCGTTCATGAGTCGTCACCCCGGGGGTGGTCAATTCACCTTGGCCGACGCCAGCGTGCGATTTGTTCAGGAGAACATCAACATTGAGATCTACCGCAGTCTAGCAACGATGGCCAGTGGCGAAACGGCCGCCTTCCCAGACTGATGGAGCAGATCGATTCGGGGCCTCCGAACGGCTCATCCGAGAACAGTGGATCATTCACCGCCATGCCGGCCTGATTCGATCGCGGCGCAGTCATGGTTGGAATTTCCCTTCGTTAACAATGTAGTGAGAAGTCAATGAACCAGGGTTTGTTTCGTCGAGCGATGCTGGGACTGGTTCCCGCATTTCTTCTGTTCGTAGTGGGATGTGGTGGTTCCTCCTCCGTTCCTGTACGGGGAACAGTGACGCTGGACGGTGAAGCGTATGGCAACGTCAACGTGACCTTCATGGGTGATGGAATCACGGGAACCGCGAAGGCCGGACCCGACGGTACCTTTAATGCCTTCTCGAGCCGTGTCCCAGGGACCGGGTTGCCCGAGGGTGAATACACCGTCGTTGTTACGCAAGCCCTCGATCCCAGCGAAGAAATCCAGGACATCTCTGCCTATGAGGCGGTCGAACCACCATTTCCTCGGAAATACTCGGACATGACTCAGTCCCCAATCAAGGTGACCGTCCGCTCGGGTGAGACGAACGACTTCGAGATCAAGATGGAGAAATAGGAGTCGACGGGCTCCTTGCTCGGAGAAAAACTCCGGCGTTCGTGTCCGACGACTCCCGCCAGAAGTGAAAGCTTCTCCATCAAAAACTGAAGCCCTGACTCCCGATGGGAGCCAGGGCTTTTTTCGTTTATCCAGATCACCTTGAATCAGGCCGACTGAGCGACCAGGTTCGAGCCAAGCCCATTCGAATTGCTCCAGTGCCTCGCAGTTCCGTTCTTCGGCAGTCCCAGTCGCTCGGGCTGCTGCTGGATCGTGTCCAAGATATGGCGGACATAGCCTGTCGCCGCGGAGCAGACCGCAGCCACATGGTGCTCCTCGAGTCCAAACAAGCGGAGCGTTTCGCGATTGGCCAAAGGGAACATGTAGTCGGTCCCCTTGGCCTGCGTTCGCATGCAGGAGGCGGTGATGTTGTTGATCAGTCCGGCGGAATCGGAATTTTCCGCGTCGAATGGCTCACAGGCCACCTTGATGATCGACGGAAACGCTCGCAACATCATCCCATCTCGGTAAACGACAACTCGCAGTTCATACTTATGCCCGAACAGCGGGTGTCCGACACTCGGAACCGTACAAGCATCGACATACTCGCAAACCGTGTAGGGGAAAGCTCCCCCCACCGCCCGGTAGTATTCCTCGGTCAACTGAATGGAGCGATCCACCTTCCTCAAGACCTCGGCATCCGATTCGTCCGTCAGGAAGAACTCGATCCCATGCCCAAGTCCCGTGCCATGGGGCTTAATCACCGGTTGAAGCCCCCTCTTTCGCCAATCCAAAACCGTCTCAATCAATTCTTCCCGGCTGTGCGTGATATCGAAATGAACTTGGGACGGGAAGCAGCGACTCGGATGCATCTGCAGATAGTCGTTCAATAGATCGTAAGCGACCCCCTTGTCGGCCCCTGCCAGGTGACACCGATTCATGGTCATCAATCGCGACAGATCCACCAATCCCTCGAACTGATGGAGAACGTTCAGGCAGAAACGATCGTTGATCGCTCCGGTAACTCGGCGACCATACAGCGTCAGCGTCCCATCGTCCGCGACTTGCAGGGTGTCCAAGAACTCCTTGATATACCCCACGACGATCGCCGGTTGGCTACTCTGAAGTGGCGAGGCATCTCGCGCGAGGCCGGGCGTGGTCGCGATGGTCGCCGACAGGCCCTCCCGCTCAAATCCCTGTTTCAAGGCTTCGGCGTATAACAATTTCTCGTGGATCAGTCGATTCAATCGCGGGTTTTCCTCGGATTCCTTCCCGGAACTGGCGATCAGCACCAGAGGCTGAGCCTCTGACTGTTGTTGCCACATCGCCATGTCCGACATACCCCGCAACACCGCATTGACGGCATCCGTGCTGAGATTCGTCAGTCCCCCGATTCCCGTTCCATTCAATTCGAGGAGATGAAATTCCTTTTCCCCTCCGGTTTCGGTGACCAGCAGGTCGAGCGGAGCGACGGAGAAAAGTTGCTGTTGATCATCGTTGTGCAGGGGGAGACTGCTGACGTCCTGCCATTGCCGGACCAGTTGGAGGTCCTGGGCCTCGCGAATCGGAGTGCGATTCTCCAGTTCGTGACCAAGCAGTGGCGAGGCGGCAAGTAAGGTGTCCATGGAAAGTTGCAGCATTTGGCGCGGCATGAGGTTACTCCAAGAGAAGAAAGAATTCCCGAGTTGTCTCTTGGCCACGAAAAAAGCCCCGACTGCACTGCTGGTGCACAGTCGGGGCATAAAAAAACCCGACTGTGCTGCTCACGCACAGCCGGGCCATAAAAAAAACCCGTCTGCACAAACGCACAGCGGGACTATCGTAGCCACCCAATTTCGCCAATCACTGGCCCACCCGCCACTCACTGACAGGCTCGTGAATCCTACGCCTCAACCAAGACCGGGTCAAGTCATTTTTGCTGAGTTCTTCTAAGTCGGGTGCACGCCAGCTCTTGTGGGGCCGAGAGTCGGTCAAGTACGTCAAGAGGAGATTTGGAGTATTCCGTGTTAAACGACGACCAACGGCACCGCTGATGAACACTCAGGGACGCTGATGAGACCGCATAAACCGAGCGTCGCGATCACGGCTGGCCGCAGCCAACCACACCCACCGGCAATGGGGTAGAATGATGCCCTCGCGGCACTCGGCACTGACGGCCTCATCCCGTGAGTTCGGGCCGATCGACGGGTTTGTGTTGGGCACTCTCAAATGCTGGGCAATCAAAATCATCTCCGAAGACTCAAGGCGATCATGAAAAACTTTCTCTCCCTGTTTATCGGCGGCGTCTGGTTCGGGTTGGCTTCGATTGCATTTGCCACACTTCAAGAAAAGCCACTCGCGATTCCAGACTTTACCCAAGGCGATTCCATCCCAGCCGAAGCAAAGCATGATTGGAACCTCGGTCCCACCGGCCTCCGGGGGTGGATGTTTTGCGATCGACTGGTGACGACCGATGCACGCCAGATTGCCATCACCGCGGTAGACGAAGGCTCTCCGGCTGATGGCCTCATCACCGTGGGGGACGTACTCCTGGGTGCAGGCGGAAGGCTGTTTTCTCATGACCCTCGCACCGAGCTGGGTCGGGCGATTACCGCAGCGGAAACGCCCACGGGTGCCGGCCAACTTGCGGTCACGCGTTGGCGCGAGGGAAAGACCGAAGAAGTCCTGCTGACGCTACCGGTGCAGGGTTCATTCAGCCCCACGGCACCCTTCGACTGTCCCAAGTCGCAGCGCATCCTCACACAAGGCCTGGAAGTGCTGGCATCGCGCGTGGCGGAAGACGATTACCCAAGGCAGCAGAATCCCATCACGCGTTCGCTCAATGCGCTCGCGCTGTTGGCTGGTGGCGATGCGGCACATCTGCCGTTGGTGAAGCGCGAGGCGGAATGGGCTGCGGAATTCACGACACGTGACTTCAAAACGTGGTACTACGGTTACGTCATGATCTTTCTGGCGGAGTACCATACTGCCACGGGGGATATCTCGGTGTTGCCTGGCCTGCGGCGATTGGCGAAGGAAGCGGCCGGCGGGCAGAGTGCTGTCGGGTCCTGGGGACATACGTTTGCGTTGCCGGACGGGAGGCTCCAAGGTTACGGAATGATGAATGCCCCCGGCCTGCCGCTCACCATCGGCCTGTTGCTGGCTCGCGAGGCGGGTGTGCAGGACCCAGAAGTCGCACGGGCCATCGAACTTAGCGCGCGGCTTCTCCGCTTTTATACGGGGAAGGGGGCGGTGCCCTATGGCGACCATCCCGCGTGGACCGAGACACACGAAGACAACGGCAAGAGCGGCATGGCGGCCGTCCTTTTCAACCGATTGGGCGAAGAGAATAGCGCGGACTTTTTCACTCGCATGGCCTTGGCCTCGCACGGCAGTGAACGCGACTGCGGGCACACGGGGAATTTCTTCAACCTGCTTTGGTCGCTTCCCGCCATTGCACAGGCTGGACCGCAGGCAACGGGCGCGTGGATGCAGGAATTCGGCGCGTGGTACCACGATCTGGCGCGCCGCTGGGATGGGACCTTCACGCATCAAGGCCCGCCCCAACCCAACCCCGATAGCTACCACCGATGGGATGCCACCGGGGCGTACCTGCTCGCCTACGCCTTGCCACTGAAGAAGATCACTCTCACCGGCAAGACGCCCGGCACCGTGCAGCCGTTTTCTCGCGAGAGCGCGAAGAGCCTGATTGCCGACGGACGCGGGTGGGATAACAAGGATCGAAGGAGCTTCTACGATCAGCTCACCGATACGGAACTGCTCGAGCGCCTCGGTTCATGGTCCCCCATAGTTCGCGAGCGCGCCGCCGCGGCACTCGCCCGACGAGAAGAGTCGCCGCTCAACGCAATCATTGCGCTGCTGGATTCCGATCAGCGTGAGGCTCGGATTGGCGCCTGCCACGCGCTCGAGGAACTGCGTGGAGCCGCGGCGCCGGCAGTACCGCAACTTCGCCGCGCGCTGCAGGATGACGACTTATGGCTGCGAGTACGAGCTGCTACCGTGCTCGCCAGGATTGGGCAGCCGGCCCTGCCTGCTCTACCGGACCTGCTGGAGATCGTTGCCCGCGGTCCTTCGCCAGACGATCCACGCGGCATGGAGCAGCGATTCGTTTCCTCCGCCGTCTTTACCAGAATGCTGACCAGCGCCAAGTCGCTGGACGGCGTGGACCATGACCAGCTGCGAATCGCCATTGCGCGTGGATTGCAAAACCAGGATGGACACGCCCGCAGTCAAGTCAGCGAAATCTATCGCCGCCTCAGCTATGAGGAGATTGAGCCGCTTTTGCCAGCCATCCTCGAAGCCACCTTGAAGCCGGCGCCGAGTGGTGAGATGTTCGCCGACGGCGTGCGGATCAACGGCCTGAAAGTGTTAGCCATGCATCACATCGAAGAAGGAATGCAGGCCTGCGCCGACTATATCCGGATGCAGAACCCATGGGCCAGCGAGCACCGCACGCCGAGAGTTCTCGGGATCCTGGACCTCTATGGCTCGGCAGCACAGCGGATCGTCCCGCACCTGCGCGAGACCGCCGCCATGTTCGAACAGGGAGAAGACGATTTCCCTCGACGGCTCAGCGCCCAGAAAGCGCGGGCCGTGCGGGACGCCATCAAGAGAATCGAAGCTGCGAAAGAGCAACCTGAGCTGAAGCAGCTGAGGTAGGGCTGGAGCATGCAATGCCGCACTTAATGGTGAACGTGTATTCTTCAGATTCATCATGCTCCGTGAAACGGTACTCGTATTCCAAGAGGTAACCTTTCACGGACCTTTCGGCGTCGGTTGTCGTACGACGGACTGGAAGTCCGGTCGTACAGAGCCATCGCCATCAGGTCATCAGGTCGCGGACGCGCTGAAGTAGGGCCTGGGTCGCTCGAATACCGGCGAATTCATCGAGTTCTTTCCCTTGATACTCCAGACTGATGTAACCCCGGTAACCGGCGTCAAGCACCACTTTCATTATGCGCTGGAAATCGATCTCGCTCTCGTTTCCATCGCCATTGAAGCCCCTCGAGGTGGCACAGACCCCCTTGGCGACTTCCATCAGCTTGGCCATTCCCTCATAGCGATCACGACCGCCAAAACCGTTAAACGAGGGAAACGCGGCACAGCGGGAGGAATCGACTTCTTGAAGAACGCCCAGCAGCCAGGCAGGATCGGCGGCCAAGCCCTGATCGTTCCCCAGCAAGATGTTCACGCGACGCTCCGCTCCGTATTCGCTCAACCGCTGCAATGCATTTACCGCTCGAGCTGCCTGTTCACTTTGAGAACCCTCGCCATGGATCGCCAGACAAATGGCTCGGCAGCCAAGCGTCTGAGCGACGTCGATCCAGCGACGGTGGTTGCGAATCGCCTGCTGCCGCATCTCCTGCTCTCCAGCCGCCAAGGCTCCCTCATCGTCCACCAGCAGGAGAATCTGCCGAACACCTTGATCGGCGGCTCGCTTGTTCATCATGGTCAGATAGGCATCGTCTTCGACGTGATCCTTGAAAAAGCGGCTGGCATAATCGATCGCTTCGAAATCGAATTCCGATCGAGCCACCTCGGCAAAGTCGAGATGGTCAAGTTCTCCATCCTGCAGCCGACGAGTCAGTGACCGTTCGCTGAGCGATAACTGGAATTCTCGCCGATTCTCTTGCCCCGTGCCCATCGTGGCGAAAGGGAGCGACGCAACGGCTGCCAACGAATGTGACAAGAAATCGCGTCGTGGTAATTGACTCATGAAACTACTCCGGGGTGGTCTTTCATCGGCAACTCATGTGTCCGCTCCGTCCCAGTAACTTGCGGACCACGAAATCCTCGGGATCGAGAGAAATCGGGGTCGAGAGGAATCCGGTCCACTTAATCGGACAACTGCATCGCATCCTCGGCGGTAACGATCGTGCGAGCAATCTCGACGAGTTTCATACTTTTGCTGGTCGCTGTCTTTTGCAAGCGTCGAAAGGCTTCGGGCTCGTCCAGTCCCGTTCGTTTCATCAAAATTCCCTTGGCCCGCTCGATCAATTTTCGGTCTTCCAGGGCCTGCTTCAGATCGTTCGTTTCGCGGCGCAGCATCTGAAATTCCTGGAAGCGGTCCATCGCAATCGCAATCGCCGGCTGAAGGTCCGTGTCCGTGATCGGTTTGATCAGATAAGCCAGAATGTGGTTTTGCCGAGCACGTTCGATGTACTCATCATCATGGAAGGCCGAAACGAGGATCACCGGGATGGCTTGTTCCCGAGCGATCTCGGAAGCCGCCTCGATCCCATCCATGTCCGGCATCTGGATGTCGGTGATGACCAACTCGGGACGAAGATTCCGACAACGTTCAATCAGCTCTTTCCCCGTTCCCGCCTCCGCAACCACTCGGTGACCAAGTCGTTCCAGGGCCTTGCGAAAAAACTCTCGCATCCGTGGTTCGTCGTCCGCGATGACAATCGACAATGAGCGATTCATAACTCTCCTTTAGGTAGCCTGATCCGGATCTCGGTTCCCTTTCCCGACTCGGAATTTCTCGCCTCGATTTCTCCCTGGTGAGCGCGAACGATACGCTGGACGATGGCCATCCCCAGCCCCGTGCCCTGCGTCTTCGTCGTGAAAAATGGCTCGAAAATCCCCCGAGCCACCTCGGGAGTCAACCCTGGACCATTGTCGGTAATGGCGACTTGGAGGGCATCCCGTCCATCCAACCGCACCAGTCTCCAATCGACACGGATTTCGACGGGGTCGTCACAGGCGGCCAGGGCATTCTCCAGAATATTGCGAAAAACCTGCTCCATCTGGAACGGATCAATCATGCACCGCGGATCCATTTCCGCGTGATGCTGAGTCAAGGCAACATTTCGACCCGCCCGCAACGGTGCCGTGATGTTCCACGCCTCTTGAAAGACATCATACAACTGGGACACTCGACGGTCCAATTTCAGCGGAGAGACATAACCTCGCAGGTTTTCAAAGAGCCGATGAAGCCGGTCATGGGCTTTGTGAATATCCGCAATCAGCCCAGGGGCCTCCCCCTCGGTGTCGACCTCCCACTCCAGCATCTTTGCACACGCCCCAATTTGCTGGAGTGCATTCCGGCTTTCATGAGCGACACCCGTCACCATTTCTCCGACACCCGCCAAACGCTCGGCACGCAACATCCGCTCCTCGGCCGCCTTCCGCTCCGTGACGTCCCACATCACAATCTGAGTCCCGACCACCTGTCGATACGAGTCCCACACGGGCGACTGTAGCAGCTCGAACGTTCCCGTCTCACCACTGACGGTCGGCTGCTGCTGGACCCACTGCAGTACCTCCCCGGACTCAATCACCGACCGATGTTTTCGTTCGAGTCGCTCGGCAATTTCCTCCGGAAAGAGCTTGGTCAATTTCTTTCCCAGCAAGGCCTGCTGCTCGCCTCCGGACAACTCACAGAAATGTCCATTTGCGTAAGTGATGTCTCCGTGGAGATTTAGTCGAGCGACGCCGAGCGGTAGATTCTCCACCAGGGAATGATACAGAGCCTCGGAGGCGGCAAGGTCACGAGCCCGCTGTTCGGCCACCGCCGTCCGCTCGGCCACGCGAAGCTCGAGCGTTTCGTTCAGGTCCTGAAGCGCGGCCATGTCGTGGCGTACCCGCTTCACCATGGGACGCAGCACAAACAGCCCCGTCAAACCCAACACCACCAGCGTGCTGGTTAAAGACGATTGGGCAAGGCGTCGAAGCTGAGCCGCTCGCTGCTCGCTCTGCGCTCGATAGGCCTCCACCACCGCGTCCAGGCCATCCATG
>JBJHCD010000024.1:15485-17005 GCA_050485845.1 Pirellulaceae bacterium
TGCCTAATGTAACGGTAGTGGGGGTTCACGAATGTCAGGTCGTCGTTATCGCTCCGAGCCAGCTCGCGAAGATGCGTCAAGTAATTCCGAATCTCCGTGTCCAGTAGCCAGGGGGTGCTCTCATAGATCTCCTGGACCTCCGGCGGGGGGCCCCCTGTTCCCGCCGGGTCGAACTCCACCAGGCGATGGTGAGCCGTCTCGAGCGACTCGATCGCCTCCCACAACTCGGACAGCAGGGGGGCCCGTTCGTCGGGGCTGTAAATACTGACCAATCCCTGGGCAACCAAGGCCGTGGACTGAAGCAGGGTTCGCTGGCGACCACTGAGCGTCAGCAACTGAACACTCGATTCATTGGCACGAATCTCCGCTCTCAACACGACAAAGTTCGCCACGGCAAGTGCCGCCACCAGCGCCAAGGCGAAAAGATACCGCAGCGTCAACCACCGAGCGACCAGATTTCCTGTTTTCAGCATTGAATTCGGTGACTCGAGTCGAGTTCAAGGTCCTCCCACGACTTCCCATTGTATCGTGGAACCCTCCGGACGATGAAACTGGACCATCATCGTCGGATCCTCGCGGTCGGAAAGTTCCATGCGAGCCGTCACGTAATGGCGCCCCGCCTCGAGGGCAACGATTTCGACTGACCCCGGCACGACCGACTGAGTTCCGACCCAAATTTGGCCCGTCTCGGTCAGGGTGGTCTCGACGGCCAATTCGCCTGCCTGGTGAACCTGAATCTCGCCACGCAGCACGACGATGCTACCGGGTGACTCTCCCTGCAGTTCGTCCAGAGGAACGTGGCCCGAAAACAGGGCATACAGAGGTGACCAACTCTCTTCGGCCGAGTCGAAGACGTATTGGCGGAGATGTTCCAGATGGGGAACGTCGTCGGTCAGTTCCGCGGGAGGTTCTTCCAAGACCTGCCATCGCTGCAGGATCGAACCGGTCCGTGGACCGTAGGGACCCGGTTTTCCGAGTTCAGCGACAAACCGGATCAAGTCGAGCAGTTCCTCGCGCGTGAGAAACTTCGTCAGCCCCTCGGGCATCATGGATCGCCCTTCGGCTTCGTAATCAATATCCTCGACCGGAATAACGATCGTCTCCCCCTGGGCGTCTCGAATGCGAACACGCTGGTCATCTCGATCGATCACGACTCCCGTGAGAACTCGACCATCCAATGTTTCGAACACCCGCGTGGCGTACTGCTCCTTCACGGCAATATCGGGATTCAATATCGAATTCACGACGTAATCGATCGGCGAAGATCCGCCGAGAGGGCTCAGGTCGGGTCCGACTTCTCCACCCGCCCCCTGCAAGGCATGGCACCGGAAACAGTTGAGGTCATTCCGGCGAAAGACTCGCTCTCCTCGCGCGGCATCCCCAAGTTCCAGGGCGTCGCGAGAAAGTTCGGCCACCTCTTCCGCAGTCGGAATTTGTGGGTCGGGAGAAACGCCGGCAGCCTCACTGAGGATGGTGATCAGTTCGGAGTCGCTGCGACCGATGGCGAACATATGCCGGAT
>JBJHCD010000025.1:0-16663 GCA_050485845.1 Pirellulaceae bacterium
TTTCATCGGTTTGCATCGGGGCTGGATGAAATCTTCGGACTGGTCTGGGAGGAGAATGCCTTCCGCGTCACTCAAAGTTGCGAACTGACTCGGGTCAGCGATTCCACCGGCGATGGCTTGGCCGATCGATTCGAGACCATTTCCGATGCCTGGGGCTACGCGAACTACCACGAGTACGCCTTCGGCTCGAAACTCGATCCCGAGGGGAACCAGTTCGTGGCGCTGGGGCTTTCCGAGTCTTACCACTCGTACGCCCTGAATCGCGGCTTCATCATGAAGGTGGCCCCCGACGGAAAAACCACCCCCTTTGCCAGTGGCCTGCGAAGTCCGGGCGGGATCGGCTTCGATGAACACAACATGCTTTTTTATGTGGAAAGCCAAGGGCCTTGGAATTGTGCCTGCAGTTTGAAGGCGGTGACCCAGGGGAGCTTTCACGGCCACCCCGCAAGTTTCCCCTGGTACAAGTATGCCCCGGAACTGGGACCGGTTCCCACGACTCCACGGTCGGGAAGCTGGATCGAGACCGAGAAGGACCGCGTCAAACAGCTCGTTCCCTATGCGGTAATCTTTCCATACATTCGCATGGGACGATCGGTTACCGCTTTCACCGTGGATCAAACGGGAGGCAAGTTCGGGCCGTTTGAGAACCAGATGTTTTTGGGGGACTTCACGCTTTCGATCTTGATGCGGGCCACGACCGAGCAGGTCGGCGGGGTGTGGCAGGGGGCGTGCTATCCGTTCCGCGAGGGCCTTTCCACGGGCATTCTCAATGTCGAATTCACGCCGGAGGGGAAGCTTCTGACGGGCGGAACCAATCGCGGCTGGCCGGTGCGAGGCATCAAGCCGTTCGCCCTGGAAAGGGTGCAGTGGAGCGGTAAGATGCCTTTCGAGATCAATCGCATCACGATTGAGCCCGATGGATTTAGGATCACGTTCACCAAACCGGTGGATCAGGCAACCGGCCGCTCTCCGGACTCCTATGCGATCTCCGCGTTTACTCATCCCTACCAGGCCGGCTACGGCGGGCCGGAAATCGAACGGCGCAAGTCAACCGTCAACGCAGTCTCCCTGGCCGACGATGGACTTTCGGCTCGGCTCACGCTTGACAAACTCGAACGAGGCTTCGTCTACGAGTTTGATCTGGGTCCTTTGCGTTCGCGGGACGAGGAAGAACTGCTTCATCGCAATGCGTATTACACCGTCAACGAGATTCCCGCTCGATAACAAGTTCGCTCAAGCAGCGTCACGACGGGTTCGCGTTGAGAGGCAGCATCCTCGAGAGCGTGACCTGGATCTTGGGGGGCCAAGCTTCGTTGTGAGGCGGACGATCATCTGGCAGGCTGCTCACAGATTGATCGTCAAGACGCTCACATCGACCTGGAAGTAGTCGGCCAGCTTGCGAATCATCTGACGGCTGAACGGCTTCTTTCCGGCAAGTACTTCCGAAATCGTTGACTTGGCGATTCCTGCCTCCTGACTCAGTTGCGCCTGTGTGACACCCCTGGCTTCGAGCAGATGTCGCAGCATGTCAGCGTCCGATGCCGGTTCAATGGCATGATGCTCGTCTTCGTAAACAGCGACGAGATCGCTTAGCGCATCGAGGTAAGTCTCCTCGCCGTCATCCAGTCGGCCCTTGGCGAGCAGACGATCCATGACCTTCTGCGACTCGTTGAGATGCTCATCCGAGCGGATCGAAGAAAGCGGAAACGCCATCACCAGTTCCAGGTATGAGTCCCGGCCTTTTCCTTTCAAGCCGAATTTAGTCTCGGTCGCCATCTTCTATCTCCGCTTTCGTTGGGGAGGTCGGGTCGTTCCCGGTTTGGATCGCTTGGGCTTGGGCGGTGGTGGCTCGTGGCACCCGCACTCTTCCGGCGTCTGCATGGCCGGGCTGTTCCCAGAACTGTCTGAGTCGAGTCTTGGAGATCACCCGCATCCTTCAATTCTCCGGTTATCGACATTCCAAAGTATTATAGTTCGCAAAAGACGAACAGTAAAGAGGGAAAGTTCGCACACTCACCGGCGACCAGTTGGCAGTTCCTCCTGGCAACAGGGTTGGCCGATCTTTCCCATCCGTTGATTGTGCTGTAGGTGACTTGACGTTGAGTACCGTTGATCCACTGGATACGGCGTTCGCCTGGGTCAGATGTTGCTTGTTGTTCCTCGGAATGGAATTCGTGAGGAGGCGAGTGAGAATCGCACATGAAGCGGACGTTGTGGCACCGGGTTTACATTACTTGTAGGCTACCTCGCCCAGCCCAGCCCAAAAAACTTTCTTCCACGCAAGGAGGCGGCATCGAATAGGCCGCTCGAAATTGCAGTCTCCCAAGGACCGCCGCCCGCGGCGCGGCAGCCAGTTCTTTCGGTCCAATTGATTAGCCGCCGCCAAGCGGTAAAATTAACCGCAAACCAATGCCGCGTTCGAGTCGCCGCCGCTTTTCCAGATGGTATCGTTGGAAGGGATGAACCCAGCTAATTCAACCGAAATCTGAGCGATTGCCTTGCCCTTTTCGATACGGCGATCAAACGTAAGCGAGCGTTTGGACATCTAGATTCGTAGCCATTTCCTCATTACCGAGCAGTACACGGCAAACCTGGATTTCTTCGACGGATGGGGAAAGATGGTTCCGAAACCTTTGGGTACTTTGTCGATTTGGATCTTGTTCCGTTGATCTGAGAGGACATCACGTGCTTGATGCATTCCGTTTGATCCCCGCTTTGCAAGTTATCTTCGCACAAGAGATGGAATTTACCGAAGATAGCTTTGCGGACTTGACCATCGAACAAGCCGAAGCTTTCGCACGACGAGGCGAAGAGTTGACCGAACCGGTTTACCGCGTGACGACCATTGAACCTCACGCCATCGAGCGATCGGCTGAGAAAGTCACCATGGAACTGGCCATCGTGACCGAGTCAGAGCGACAAGCGCTTTTGGACGGTGTCGCTTTCGTCTATCGAGCGTCGGCCGAGATGAATGAACAAATGCCAACTTTTGCACAGCGACTCGAATACTTACGTTCCCGTCTCCCGTCAATTGTAACGACGAAGCCCGATGAGCGTTAGGGAGACGGGCCGACAGACTGACTCTCCCGTTCTGCCACAAGAACGACGAGCACCTCCTCCCAGGGCGATGGTGCCGTCGATGTTGCAATCCGAGCCCCGCTGTGATGCGGGGGGAAACGCAGTATCTGGCGATCCGAGACGAGACCGAGGTTTCAATCCGCCCCCTCGCCCAACCTGGCACAACATGCACACCCAGCGGGAAAGTGAACTCGGCAACGGCACCGCTGATGAACACTCAGGGACGCTAATGAGAGCCTGCATGGACCGAACGTCGCGATCACGGCGGGCCGCAGCCAACCCCTCACTCACCGGCGACCAGTTGGTAGTTCCTCCTGGCAACAGGGCTGGCCGATTTGTCCCATCAGTGTTTATCAGCGTTCATTCGCGGTTCCCCATCGAAGTCAACTGCTTCCAGAAAGTCCGCCATCACCAACCAGGGCCGCGCGTTCCACAAGGCACCCGTTCGTGACAGGATCGAGGGACGAACTTACAACGAACCGCGGGGGAACAGCGAATCATTCGTCTTGGGATGACAAAAACATGTGGGACAGAAAGATATTCTTGTCTGACAATTTTTTGTCAGCTGAGCGTGGAGTGCGGCTAGGATTCAATGGATTGTGCTGTAAGTGACTTGACCTTGAGTACCGTTGATCCACTGGATACGCCGGGGTCAGACGTTACTTGTTGTTCGTTGTTCCTCGGGATGGAATTCGTCGGGAGCCGAGCGGGAAACCTCTGGAAACGAAAACAAGACTCGCTATTCCCGTGCGTGGGACGATGGATTCTCGAGCCTTAATACCGATACCGTTCCTCTGGCATTTGCGATGACGAGATGGCGTCCATCGGGTGTAAAGCGGATCTGTTGGATCTTGCCATTGTCCACGCGAACGCGTTTCCACAAACGATAGCTATCGCCGTTTGCCGGATGCGTCGTGGTATCAGGCGGTTGAGTCCAGATCACCAGACCGCCATACGCATCCGCACTGACAAGAGTCCTGCCGTTCGGGCTGAAGCAGAGGGAATGGACCTGCGGATGACGCCCCACCATTTCGACCTCGATAATTTCGCCGTCGTTCATCTGGTAGAGTCGGATCTCGTCGTTACCGGAATGGGCAAAGATACGCCCACCGGGGTGAATAGCCACCTCACCAGACCGACTGGGAGGTGCAGATGTGATGGGATGCATTGCCAAGAGCCGGCGAGCACCGATGTCCCAAATCTGGAATTGAGTCTTGCTGATCGAGAATAGCCGTTGGCCCATGGGAAGAAAGGCCGTCATCTCGGGGCCCGGGTATTCCATGGGGAGATTGGCTTGCTCTCGGCCCGTCGTCGCGTCCCAGATCCGGATGCCATCGTCGCCGGACGACACAAGCCGGCGGCCATCTGGGCTGAATGCGATGTGATTGACACGGGACGGAACGGTCCAAGTCACGGTCTGCGTACCTGACTTGGAATCCCAGAGACTTATCGAGCTATCTGAGTAACTCGCGGCCAGGAGGTTGCCGTTTGGTTGAAATTCGACCGACGTCACGCGGCGGAACGGCCGCTGGACGAGTCGGCGAGCGGCTGCGTCGCTGATGTTGTGAACTTCAATCGTGCCCCCCCCATACCCCCACGCAAGTAGCTCGCCATTTCGACTGACAGCGACCGACAACGCAGGCCCCGAGTGCATTCCATCTGGGTCTCGCTCCTGGCCGGTTCGGGCATCCCAGAGTTTGATGGCATGACCCTCCCCTCCCGTTGCGAGAAGTTGGCCGTCGGGACTAAAGGTAACGACATGCACATCATCCTGAACGTCAAAGCTCGAGGTCATCTTCCCGTTTTCAACATCCCACAGTTCGACGCGCGTGCCATTCGAGGCGGCTACGAACTTCCCGTCCGGGCGATACGCCAAGGATCGTCGCCAGCCGGGCGTATCGCCAAGGGGGCTGCGGAATTCGCCGGAATTCAGGTCCAAGAGAACGAAATTCCCTCCGTCATTACAGAGGAGCGATTGCGAATCCGGATGAAAGATCATGTCCGAGTATCGCGGCTCTGTCTCCAAATCCCACCGTTTCTCCATTCCGGTCTCCAAATCCCAGATGCGAAGAACTTTGTCGCTTCCCGCCGTCGCCAAGAGCCGGCCTTGCGAATCGATCGCCACGGAAGCGAGTTCGCCCAAGTCTTTCGCCAGAACTTTGCGAATCTGTCCGGTGTGGATCTCCCACAACCTGATCATCCCGCTCATTCGATTCACGGAAATCAGCGTCTTGCGATCAGGTAGGAAGGCCAAGAATGTCGCTTTTTCGGATTCTCCACCAAGCGTTCGCACCTGTTTTCCTGTTTCCACGTCCCACAGCCCAATGCTGCCGGGATGATGAGACCCGACGGCGACCAGCTTGTCGTCCGGGCTGAGCGCGATTCCCTCCAGCCAGCCGCTTGGCTCCGAGAACACGGCCCGAGCCCGACCGGTCTCCACGTCCCAGACAATCACTTCCGATCCGCCCAAGGAAACCAAAGACCGACCATCGCTACTGAAGAGGGCCGAGGTAATCAGGCCACCGTGGTTCCATCGAGTGTCGCCGAAGATGGCCACGATCTCCCGAGCGGCGTTGTCCGAATGGCCTCCGCCGGCGATCATCAGTTCGTAGGGATCGATCTTGTCGCGATGAAGCCGATCGACAGGCCACTCAGGGACCTCGGCCGCGGCGGGGGGTGTTTCGTCCAGATCGACATCCGGAGCAGCCGTTGCCTTGCGCACGATTTGGACGCGAATCTGCTCGCCTTTCCGCATCACAAGTTCCGCGGCGTCGCCGTCCAACTCGAAATGATCGGCCTCCGAACCCGCGATGGCGATTTCGAAGCGTCCGGCGCTGACTTTGATCGGGTCATTTCGCCCCGATGTCAGTTGAATCGTGTCTGCTTCGCCATCCACCTGCCGAACGGTGACTTCCACGTCCTCCGCCGCGGTGATGACCAAATCTCCCCGGCCCGGGTCTCTGAGCAGAATGACAATCGCGGCCGCGAGCAAGAATCCGCTGAGCGTCACCGCGGCACCGATTCGCCAAAGGCGATGGCTGCCTCGCCCGTTCCGGCGCGGGGGCGAGCGGTACTCGTTTACCGCCACGTTGATTTCAATCGACTCGACCTGCGGCGAGACGGCATCCACCGGTGGCTTGAGGGCAGAGGCGTCCCGAGCGTTCTGGGTCGCCAATTCCCGCTCGATGTCGCTCATCGCGCGCACGACCTCGGCCGCCGAGGCGGGGCGATCATTCCGATTCTTGGCCAGCAGTTTCATGATCAGCTTCCCCAGTTCGGGAGGTAGATCGGGTGCGATAACTCTGACCGGCGTTGGATCCGCTTTGGCAACGGCCAGCAGCGTGGACGTCATGTTGGCTCCGGAAAACGCGGGCTGGCCGGTGGCGACGCGATACAGCACACTGCCCAGGCTGAACAAATCGCAGCGATGATCGATCGACTTTCCCTGTGCCTGCTCCGGCGACATGTACATCGGCGTGCCAAGAACCACTCCGCAAAGTGTGAGCCCGCCGTCATTGCCGTCCGAGCAAACGAGGCCGAAGTCGAGGATCTTGCAGCGGAACGAAAAGCGATTGGAAGGCTGGGAAAATTCGCTTTCATCGCGAGTGAATTGGCTCACTCGTTTCTCTTGCAGCCAGATATTGCTCGGTTTGATGTCCCGATGGATCAGCCCTCGTTCGTGGGCAGCGGCCAAGCCGTCGGCAATCTCGCGCCCAATGCGAACGACGTCGAGTGGGGCCAATTTTTCTTCGCGATTCAGTCGGGACTGCAACGATTCGCCATGGAGATACTGCATGGCGATGAACGGCACCTCGCTCTCTTCGCCGACCTGATAGATCGAAACAATGTGGTCGTGCTCGATCGCGGCGATGGCCCGGGCTTCGTTGAGGAATCGCTCCTTGGCCTTGATGGTCTCGGCCAGGTCCGGTCGCATGACTTTGAGCGCGACCTGTCGATTCAGCTTGGTGTCTTCGGCCCGAAAGACAATGCCCATCCCCCCGGAACCGAGCACTTCGAGCACGCGATACTCACCCAGTCGGCCGATTTCGTCGGATTGTTCGGGTGGGGCGAGAATGCTGATTTCATTGGGATCAAACGGTTTCCCGGCTGGTTGTTCCTGCTGCTGGTCGGACCTATCCATGCCGACGGCCGTATTGTGCCCGAGATTCTTGATTTCGCCGTGGAGCTGTTTGCCCCGTTCAATGACAAGGGCCAGTACCTCCTCGTCTCCGACAAACCGACGCCGCAAGCGGATCGCTTCGGTGACGTCATCGCTGAGATTGAGCGTTTTACTGATGGCCGCGCAGGTGGCGCAATGCAGGAGGTGCGTTTCGAGTTGTAGGCCGAGTTCCCCGGAAATTTTCCCCAATAGGAATAGTTCGAGTGACCGGCGGTCGGGACAGTTTTCGGACATCATGCTGCATTCTCCTGGATCAGGAACACTCTCGGGGCGTTCGAAAAGATCCACGTCGCTGCTGACCAGAACATTGCCGAGGGACGTGTCGAAGCGAACCGCCCGGCGCATCAAACCCCTCCTTTGGATGTCGCGGATCTTGCCGACTGTCACCGTCCGCAACCAGCCTCGAAACCGCTTGGACGGCTCATATTCGAACTGGGGTAGCTTCGTTACCAGAACCACAAGCACTTCCTGCACGAGATCGGCCGCATCCATTGGGTTCAACCCCTGTGATCTGCCCCAATGGAAGATCAAGGGAGCGTATAAATCGACGAACCTTGCCCAGTCGGCGTCGCAGTCCGTCGATCGCAACCGATGCAATAGGCTCGGCGACGTGGAATCCATCGATCCGCTCCTTGAGAGGATTGTGCTAAACGCTAAAGCTTATCGAACTTCACCACTGCTATACCAACGTACCAACCATTTGTCGATACATTGGCAACCGGAATCGCACAGCATTGGTTTGGGAGAATCGGGCACCCAATCTTCCCACCACTCCTGCCCGCATTTCGGGCAGACCTCAATGCAACTTGAATCGCGCGAGACCGGGTTCCCGCCGAGGCGGATCCCGGGATGCTCCAGGACTACACCTACGCCGGGACTCGTAGTGTCCAGCGGCCGGGAGCGGCACGCGTACGAAACCATCCATGCGCTGAACGAGCTTTCCGCGGTGGAGTATCCGGAGGATCAGGCGTTGCGGGCCCGCATTCGGTCGTACTCCTGGTCTTGAGCTGCGAGGGGGAGGCAATACGGGCCGCGACCATCATCCCAACGGGTTCGCGATCTGGCTGGGATTTGAAGCCGATCCCTAGGCGTGCGGATGAACTAAGGCATGCAGGGGAGCGGCCGAACCATGCGGAATCCAGTGGAAGCATTACTCCGGCCGCCCCGTGATGCCAGGTCGAGCCAAAGAGTCGTGGGAGCAAACAGATTTACATCGGTGGTTAGGCAACAAGCTGGCCGTCGGTACGGACGGCGGCTTTCACCGATGCGTTTCTGTAAACTAGTCAGACCAGTCCCAGGACGTTATATTCCACATGTGGGGTGGTGGCGCTGGACATGCGTGTCGGCTGTCGGTTTTGGAGAAATGCTGTGAAGTATACGGTCGTTGTTGACGAGTCGGATGAAGGATTTGCTGTATCCGTTCCAGGCCTCCCTGGATGTCACTCACAGGGAGAAACCGAGGAAGAGGCCATTGCTAATATTAAGGATGCCATCCGCGAGTATTTGGACGTCGTAGAGGAGCTAGCTCAATCCGGGGGCAAGAAACAACTTGCTGTTGAGGTGTAACGTGTGGATTCTGATGGATAGTTGATTGGCCGCCGCCCGGTCAACGCAGACGTTATCATCCCTACTTCCGTTTGCTGATGGGTATGGCCGTCCGGTACAATGGGGCCCAGCCGGAGCGTCTGGGGGGGAAGCAACCTCCATGGAGCTCCGCGGTTTCGTTCAACTCGTTTCTATCCCGCCCGCTCCCGGGCGGCGGTTTGGGCGGTGGCGTGTCCCGTACTGGGAGCGGGCGAGATGGAAACGTTAACGTTCGCCGATTCAGCTAGCGGCTTCACGAGCGAAGCGGAAGATATTGAGTGCTCGAACAACGACCGATTGCGATGTCCGAACGCCCCGGAGAACTCGACCTCTCCTGAGGGTGAAACGAGAGCGATAGCCTCATAGGGATGGAGTCAAAGGGGTTAGGATGTCGCAGTCTCCGCATCGATACCACGCATTCATTTCTTACAGCCATTCGGCGGACGCTTTCTTTGCATCTCGATTCCAGGCAGCATTGCAGAGGTTCGCTCGTCCTTGGTACCGCATGCGGGCACTGCGGGTATTCCGTGACCAGACGAACCTGGCCGCCAATCGTGGCGAAATCAAGCAATCCTCGTATCTTGCGGTCGTAGTTGGGGATCGGACCAGCGCTACGACGCTGGCAGTGGACATTTCAAAGCGTCCCAGCCGCAGAACGCTCCGATCGTCCACTTGTGCTATTAGGCAACTCTCAAACACAACGCATGGGGCTTAACTCGTCAGTTGGCGCTGTCCAGCTAGGTCGCGGACGATGTGCCACTGGGTTTACAAAGACCTGTAAGCTACCCCGCCCAGCCGACAGTACTTCCTTCCTCGCAAGGAGGCGGCATTGAACAGGCCGCTCGAAATGCGGTCTTCCAAGACCGAGATTCGCTTGGACGGTCATATCTTGCAGCCGTCCGCAACGGACAGCCTTCGAATCCGGCGGAACCCGGGGACCACGGTGGAGAGTTCCATTCCGCCCGGAAAGATGCAAGACTTTCACATGATCGCTTGTTCTGGCAATTCGCTAACTCCCCGACGTTCGCGTTTAACGCCCCAGGATGGGGAATAGGGGAGGGAATCGAGGGAACGCCTCCAAAGTCACTCCGCTGCGTGGGGAACCAACGCGATGTCCACAACGACCGACAGTCCGTCCAACAATTTTCGCGAAGACGACGAGAGGCACCAAGAGATGCGCGACCTCCTGGATCGATCGACTTCGGGGGACCAGGAGGCCTCGCGTGCGCTGGTGGAACATTTTGCGGTCCGGTTAACGGCCCTGGCGGCCGCTCATCTGGAAGGCCGCCTTCGCGGCCGGCTGGATGCCGAGGACGTGGTGCAATCGGTGTTTCGAACTTTTTTTCGACGAGCCGCAGTCGGAGATTTTCGGATCGATGGCGATGCCGAACTCTGGAAATTGCTGGCCCGGGTCACGGTGATGAAGGCCCGAGCCCACGCCCGGCATCATACCGCCCAGCGCCGCAGCGTGCGGGCCGAATTGCCGTCGAGTGAAGAAGACTGGTTACATCGGTCCATGGCCCGCGAACCGGACCCCGGCGACGCGGCCGCTCTGGTGGATCAGATCGATCAGGCTCTGGCCGGACTGCCCACGGTGTACGCCGAGATTCTTTCGCTGCGTCTGGAAGGGCACGCCCCGACTGCGATTGCCGCGCGGGTCGGACTCTCGCGAGCCACGGTTTACCGCGCCTTAAGCGTTCTGCGAACGAGATTTTCCCAGATTGTGGTCGCGGACGAAGACGAATGAATCCTTGCTCCGCCTAAAATCTACAGGCCGATTGGGGCTTCATTCAAGGATGGTTCCCACGTTTGCCTTCGCCGGCGGAAGCTCAGCAGCCCCAAGGCGCAAAGGACCAGCACGGCAAAGCTGGAGGGTTCGGGAACCACGTTGCCAGATGGATCCGTTTCCGCCTGAAGCCCGGGGCCAAATGGGGCCTCGGCGTTCGGGGCGACCGTGAGCAGGTCGATCTGATTGAACCTGATCAAACCCACCGAGTTCGACGCGGGACGTACACTAAACGTCAGAATGTCGATCTCCCGTTGGTCGCTCACGAAGCCAATAAACTCTGGGACTTGCAAAGTGATCGCGTTGGGCAAGCCGACACCCGGAGGGCTCGGTAGAGTTTCACCGTCGCTTCCCACCGAAACGAAAGCTGATCCACCCGAACTGAAAATCTGCGCGACGCTTCCGACACCATAGACAAGTTGATCAAACGAGACAGTAACTTGGATCCTACGATCGGTGCCAGTGACATTCAGTTGGGATACCGTCAGGACGGAAGCATCTTCCTCCCAGGTCGAAGGGGGGGCGCCGGCACTGAGATCTTTCCGGCCACCTTCGGTACTGAACTCGATCCGAAAATCGGCGTTGATTCCTCCGTGGGACATCAAGGAAAAACTCACGACATCAATGCCGGGTAACAACTGGCCAAAAGGATTGAGGAACGTGTCCAGCGGCGAGCCGGGTCCTGCCAAGGGGGTCAAATCAATGAAGTCATTTCCCCCAAAATCGGCGCGGCTGTCGGTAATCGCAATCAGGCCGGCATGGGCTCCTATTGTGGATGTGCACAAACCCATGGCCACGAAGGCCGCCAACCACGTACCGCGAACGTGACTTTCCCGCTGCATGATCGACAGTCTCCGATAGAAGGCGCTAGATAACTGCAGAACTCGCGGAACTGCGGGGATCGACAGTTCCGCCGACGAGGTGTGAACGCGGCACTTTCTGCCGTCGCCCTCCCGCTGGGCCCCGGAGCGGTTCGCCCCGGACGAGCCATGAGGGAGCATGGAATCTTCCGTGTGGCAGTGCGGCTGGAGCGAAGTTGCACCAAACGCACTGGGTCATCGGAGTAATTGCGCTCGCCCCCTCGGATCGTCTCAACATTTTCCAGAAAAAAATCGCCTAACCCCCCGGAAGGACCAGCTTCCCAACGGGTCATGTGGACTGCGGGCAGTCGGAACGCCACGTTTCCGGGCGATGGCATCAGGGTGTGAAGGTTCCCATCAGGCGGGTTGGCCACGGACGCCAGGTGGCCTTGTCCCCCGAGGGCATTTTGCTGCGCGGCGCCTCGAATTTCTTGCCGGACTATTGCAGTCCAAGAGGCCCGGTGTGAAAACTAAGAGTGCCTGACACAACTCCGTCCAACCGGCCCGGACTCGCGGGAAAAGGCCGTCATCGCGGAGTCATGTTAGGACCACTAATTTCCCAATACCGGTAACGAGGGGTCGAGGTTGGTCCTCCCAACGCGAGGAAGGGATGGGTGGCCGGACCGGATGGAGCGGTGCTGCGACCCGTTTTGGCTGTCGTCCTTGTTTTCCGTGCTGAGGGCCCGATGCCCACTGCAGTGTCTCATGATCCGTTCGGTCCGCCGGGGGACCCGTTGTCTGACGTGGAGCATTGGCTCGTCGAGTTCGACCGCAATTGGACGTCGGGCAGTTTCGTTCACTCAATTGCCTCGCTGGACCAGTTCCCCGAGTCGGTACGCAGGTACGTTGCACTCGAGTTGGCGTGTATTGACCTGGATCGGAGATGGGAGCGTGGGGAGGAGGCTCATGCGGAAGACTATGGGAGATGGCTTTCGCAATTGTGCGGAGGGCCCCGCACGCTTGGGATTCTGTTGGGTGCGGAGCGCATTGCACGGCTGCGGAGCGGTCAACGACTGACAGCCGCCGAAGTGCGCGCGAGGTTTCCCGATCAAGAGGACGAACTTTGCCTTCACGGGCTCACCAACTCGGATGATGCGCTCCTCTTGGCTAGCCGCTCGGCGATTTCGCCTGGTTGGACCATGTGGGGGCAGGCTTCCGGCAGCGGCCCGGCCGAGCTGCCGTTCCTGGATGTCCCCGCGCATTTTGGCCGTTACCGCATTGTGCGGCTGTTGGGTCGCGGGGCGATGGGAGCGGTTTACCTGGCATGGGACACGCAACTGCGGCGGCACGTGGCGCTGAAGTTTCCCCTGTTTTCGACAAGTGAGTCGAATCAAGTCGAGCAATTTCACCGCGAGGCACGGGCCGCCGCCGGGCTCCGGCATCCGGGGATCTGCACCGTTTATGATGTGGGAGAGCATGAGGGCCTACACTTCATTTCCATGGCATATATCGATGGGGCGCCGCTGTCGCTGCTGCTCGGAACCCCTCGCGCTGCATCACCGCATTGGATCGCCCGCATCGTGCGGCAAATCGCCGAGGCGTTGTCCGCGGCTCACGCTCACGGGATCATTCACCGGGATCTGAAACCCGGAAACATCCTGATTGACACGGACGGAAATGCCCTGGTGACGGACTTCGGACTGGCCCTGAGAATGCCATGGAGCGAACTGCTCAAGAGCTTCCCATCGAGTTCGGAATCGGCTCCCGCGCCCGAAGGATCGACGGGAGGCGACGAATGCACGATTTCCGCGGCAGGTCGTTTGATTGGTACCCCGGCCTACATGTCGCCTGAGCAGGTGCGGGGTGCCGCCGCGGAGGTCGGCCCACACAGCGATGTCTACAGCCTGGGCGTGGTGCTCTACCAGCTCTTGGCGGGCAACCCTCCCTTCGAAGGACCGCTCGACGACGTATTAGCCCAGATTCTTGAAGCTCGGCCCACTCCGCCGTCGTTGAGGAACGCCGGCGCCGACCGGCATCTGGAAGCCATCTGCCTGCGGATGATGGCGCGGGAGCCCGGCGACCGGTATTCTTCGATGCGCGAGGTTGGGCAGCAGTTGGACCGCTATATCACGGGGTCTCGGCGAAGCCCGGGAACCTGGCCGATCGTGGCTGCCGCCGCGGTACTGGGGGTGGCTGGCGTATGGGGCATGGCCCATGGAACTCGCTGGCTGCCCCACAACCGACTGCCACCGTCGGTCGAGAACATTGTGTCCGGCCAGCCGGCCAGCTCCCCGGCCGTCGTCCGGGCTGTCGCTCGAGAAACAGCGCCCCGCACCCCGCTTCCCAATCTAGACCCGGGGCTTGTCTGGCGGTTTGAAGGGCACTCGACTTGGGTTCGAGTCCTGGAATTCGAGCCCAACGCGCAGCGAATCGTGCTGGGAGGAAATCAGGGTGTGTTGCGTGTTCTACACGTTCCGTCGGGAACGCAGTTGCTGGAGTTTTCCGATGGCGAGTCGGCGGTTAAGAGCATTCGTTTCACTCGCGATGGACGTGCCGTCGTAGGAAGTTGGGACAGGACAATCCGAGTGTGGAACATTACGGAGGGGACCATTCTCCAAACTTTTGACGTGGAGGGGGCGGTCCGGGGAGGTGGTGGACTGTCGCTGGCCCTCTCGTCTGACGACCGGCTGGTGGCTGCCGGCTCGCGAGACGGCCGCATTCGCATCTGGGATATGATATCGGGCAGTCTCCTAGCCACCTTCACACCCCATAACTCCCACGTATACGGCCTCGCCTTTTCCCCCGACAACCAGCAACTTGCCGCGTCCTTTCTGGACGGGCAGATGCGACTGTTCAACATCGAGACGGGAGACGAACCGGTCCGGCTAGAACCACACGAAAGCCGTGTCGATAATATCCTGTACACGGGTGATGGTAGGCGGATCGTTTCGGGAAACAATACCTTTCTCCGCCCTGGCGGATATATGAAAGGAATCGTTCGAGTGGACGACGCCACGACGGGGCAAACGGTCATCTCGTATCCCAGCCCGGTCAACGGCGTCGAGCGGATGCGGTTGCTGAACGAAGATCGGCATGCCCTCGTTACAGGGGCCTCGGGGGACGTGGCCATGATCGAGTTGGCGACGGGACGGGTGATTTACCGCTTCGAGGGTCACTCGCCGATCGAGGGGCTTCCGGCGCTGGCCGTCTCGCCCGACCAGCGTTTTGCCGTCTCGGGCAGCAAGGACAGCAGCGTGATTCTCTGGGCCTTGCCGCCGCCTTCGGCTACGTCCACTCGATAAATGCCTGGACTGGACCGGACCGCGACCAACGGAATTCCTGTGGAAATGAGCCGGATCGGAGGCACGTCCGCCATCGCCGATATGCCGTCGCGAACGTCGGGCGGTGGAAGCCCGCGCCGTGTGGATCATACTCGCTTTGGGGCTGGTGGCGACTGGCTTTGCCTGGCTGACTTGGTGCTTCCATGGGAGCCCCCACTTCAAGCGGCCTATTCCATGCCGCCTCCTCGCGTGAAAGGAATCTGCTTGTACAGGCCATGGCCCGTACCTACGTTGCACGCGACTTCTTGGAGGGAGATTGAATTTACCAAAGATAGCTTTGCGGACTTGACCATCGAACAATCCGAAGCTTTCGCGCGACGAGGCGAAGAGTTCACCGAACCGGTCTACTGCGTGACGACCATGGAACCTCAAGCCATCGAGCGATCGGCGGAGAAAGTCACCCGGGAACTGGCCATCGTGACACCCGCCGCTCTTCTCACCACCCGCATGCCGTCGCCGGATGGTAAAAAACCGTGAACGGTTACCGGCCACCAGGACACCCCGGCGAATACGGAGATTTTTTGCGAACCATACAGACTCGAGAGTGTCCATTACTCTTGAAATCACTCAACATGACTCGCCAGTGTGCGGGAGAGACAAGGATTGAAACCCGTCCGTCGCGGCAAAGTGGCGGCGGGCAAGAAAGCGCTGGAGCCAGATGGCCAGGCAACCGGCTGCAACCCGGTCGAAGTGGGTTCGATTCCCACCAGCGTTTCTGATTCGAGGACTAGCACGTCATTACAGCTAGCTCATTGGGTAGAGCAGTAGGCTAAGAACCTACGGGTAGCGGGTTCGAGTCCCGCGCTTGAAAACATGACCGGCAACCTACCTCGAATTCCTGTCTTGGTTCTTCGGAACCAATGGATGCTGGGGACTCTCTCGTCAATTCAGAGCGTTACCAACGCAAATGTAGCAGAACCTTTCCAATAGGCATCGACCAGAATCCTACCCCGGCATTTTTGCAGCACAACCAAGTTGCATGTTTCCGTCGTTACCGAGCAAAGAGGAAGATGACCATGCGAGACATGATCGCAACGCAAGTCGACGATCGCAAGCAAGCGTTCGGGCTGACCGAAACGCAGCGTGAATTGCTTCCCCTTGCATTCGGTTCCTTCCTCGACTCGGTCGCAACGGCTACCGGACGCGGTACGTTCTACAACTCACGTGAAGAGCAAGCCGCGGCCGTCGAGGCGGCCCACCGCGACCTGCTGGACGTCGACCGGCACGTCTACACCGCAGCTCTGATGCTGCCGGGCGTGACGGACTACAGCCGACAGATCGGTGTGCGTCGCCTGCTACAAGCAACTCGCGATGGTGGAATGTTGTCAGCCGAGTTCGAGGCAGCGGCAATTACGCAACTGGTCCATGGACTGCCGACGCAGCGCATGCTGAAGTTGTTCGGAATCCTACGTCGTGACCGCGTTAACAACGCGCGAACACGTCGTTTGATCCTGAGCGAAATCCTCGGCTCCGACAGTCTGGAATTCTGGGCGGTCAAGTACCGTGAGAAGCTGCGGGTCGCGCTCACGCACGCCTGGGGTCGTCGGACGGCGAGCATCCTGCGCAGCGTATTGGCAAAATCGCCGAACATGCGTACCGAGAAGGAATCACAAATCGTTCGCCAGAACCTGACGCGATTCGTTCGGGACAACGTTCCATCGCGCGTCATGCAGTGCGTACGCTTCGTCCTGGGTGACGAAGAAGGCCTTACGCTTGATCGTCTGGCGGCTTACCGTGACGCAAAGTCGGACTTCGATCGTGGAGCTGTCCTGCCACCGGAAACGATGGAAGGCCTGCGAAGCCGATACCACAAGGATCGCACCAGCGCCGAAGTGCTCGCGATGACGAAGTTTCAGCTGACGACCGGTCAAAAGATCGCCGTTCAGCGAAAGGC
>JBJHCD010000026.1:0-9482 GCA_050485845.1 Pirellulaceae bacterium
CGAAAAGTCACACGACCAAGCAGGTCCCCCACCGGGCTGATGCCGTCGTGTAGAAACACTCAGCCCCAATTGGAACGTCTGCGCACAAAAAAGCAAGAGGGAAATTTTTTAACTTCTTTAATTTTTTTCGCGGCTCCAAGTAGCGGATCGACACCCGGCCAAGGTGGTTGTTCGAAACCACGCTATTTCGACCGAGTGGGGTGGTGAGCATTGGGGAAGCGGGGCGGGCTCAATCCGCCTCGGGAATAAAGATCCACAACAGAATGTAGACCATGATCCCGAAGCCGAAGTGAGCGGCAAACAGGACGAAGGCGATCCGCCAGGCCCAGGATGGAACCGGAGTTAACTCACCCAGCCCGCCGCAGACTCCACCCAGCCAGCGGTCCCTCTTGGAACAGCGAATCTGATCGAACCACGAATAGTGGCTCGAGCCGGGTTTGGGGGGAATGCTCCCTTGTCCAGAAAGGAGCAACTCCTTGGCCCGCTCGAATTCGTCTCGCGTCAAAACGCCCCGCGCTAGCAGGCTTTCCAGTCGTTCCAGCTCATCCACCAGTCCCATCGCATGGTCCTTTCGCTACCCGAGTTCCCTCGACCTCTCCTTCGGTCAATTCCGATCCGCCCAAGTCGGTGGCAGGGAACTTGTTTGCTTGTTCCCGGTAATCGGTAGAGTCAGCAGTATCGCCGGTTGTCGTCCCCTTTGCTGCCTTGGCCCGCGCGACGGAGGCCGCCACCATCGCGGTGCCATGGGGGTACTTCGCCCCTTCGCCGGCCATCTTAGATTCCGGGGGGAAGATTATTTCGTCGAGACCATGAGCGTGGCGGGAAAGCTTTCCAGGCCCTGCGCCACGGGAAACGAGGTGATGCCATCCGTGGAGCGGGTCTTCCGCGACAGGAGGCAAGTCCACTGGCGCCCCCGAAGTTCTTCCGGAAGTTCGACCGCCGTCTCTTTCCAGACATCTTCCCCGATCGGAGCCTGATCGGGCGTGGACAGGAGGATCGCCGTCCAGCGAGGAACGATCACCAAGGCCGCCGACATTCGAGGGCTTGAGCCCTGGCCCGTTGGCTCGCTCGCGGGCCCCTGGCCGGACTGGCGACCGGAAGGAATTCGGGGGAGCCGAGCGAACGCGATGACATGTTGAGCCGCCGGCCCCGTCACGTTCAGCGGTTCATGGCGAGCATCGGAAAAGAGGTATGGATAGTCGCGCCGGGCCATCAGGGCCGAGCGGATCAAATGCAACTTGATCCGGCCATCCTCCGGACTGGCGACCAGTTCCTGAAGGAAAGCGTCCCGTTCCGACTCGACCCGCTCACTTCCCATGATGACTTCATCCAGCCAGTCAATGCGCTGAGCATAATCGACGGGCCGGCGATTATCCGGATCGACCAGGGCGAAGTTCCAGAGTTCATCCCCCTGATACAGGTCGGGGGTTCCCGGCGTGGTGTACTGGAGTAGCGTGCGCGTAAGGCTGTTCCAAAACCCCGGCCGCGCGATTCGCCCCACGAAATGCTGAAGATCGGGCAGGAAATGAGTCCGATCCTTCTCCTCTTGACCCTCCAGCGTCAGTAACCGGCGGGCGAACCTCTGCACCGCCTCCTCGAAGTCGGGTCGCGTTTGAGTCCAAGACGTATGCGTTTTCGCTTCTCGAACTGCCTTGATCATGTACTCGCAGACCCGTTTGCGCAAGTCCTCCAACACGGGTTCGGAAGGGAGGACTTCGGGATGGGCCGGGTCGGGTGCCGGCCAGATCCCCACGATTGTCTGGTACAGCAGGTAAGTCGTATTCACGTCGGGGACCTGTTTTCCCCGGATCCGCTCGGTCAGTGGTTCATGGACCTGCTGCCATCGCCGGACCAACCCCGTCCACAACTTGGACAATTCGGACAGCACGTCCAACCGCGCTCGGACGTCGGCCGTTCGCTTGGTGTCGTGCGTGGTCACGCAGAGCATTGTCTGAGGCCACGTCTTCGCTCGCTCCACGCACTGCTCGTGAAACCTCTCGACCGGAGACTCCTCCTCTTTCATTTCACTCGGCTCACCCCCCACTTCATTGAGTGAAAGGAGTGGCACATAGGCATAGAGGGCGGTGTCCTCGATTCCCTTGGCCGCCGCCGGACCGGTCAACTGCTGAAACCGCTGAATGAAACTGACTCGCTGATTCAACTCGTGATCCGTCCACTGTTGTCGCTTTTCCAGCAGCAGCACTTCTCCCAGCAACTGGATCGCTTCCGGCACGGCGCGCCCGCTTTGCCGAGCACCTTCCAGGGCGGTTTGGACATACTCGCGATCCGCGTCACTTATGATGCCGTGAGTGCCATCGACATAGGTCCGGTAATCGGGCAAGGCGACCACCACCTCGACGATGGCATCCACCAGCTCTGACTTGGTCAGATCCCCATGAAGTCCCGCCGTGTGCGTCCACCCTTCCCGCGTTTCAGAGTCATGACTGACAATCCCATTCCGAGACTCGGAAGCTTCGCCGGTCTGCTCAGGTAAAGAAGTGGAGTCGGAGTGCTCGGCCTGCTCCAATTCGCTCGGCGAGGAGTCCTCGGGATGAGCATTCTCCTCCGGCGCCTCATCGGCGGCACGGACCGGTTCAGGCGAAGCTTGTCGCATCTGCATGAGGCGGTCAGCAAGTCGCCCGACTTGGGGTGAGAGTTCATTTTGCAGTACCCGGCGTTTCCCCCACGTGGCCAGATCAGCGAAGTGCACCGGTCGCCGAAGCATTCGGCGATAGTACTGTTCGATCTCCATCCGTCCCGCCGGATTGACCAACACCGCCTCGACTTCGTTCAAGAATTCGTACCCGGTGGTTCCCGCCACGGGCCATCCGCAAGGAAGCTTCTCGTGTTCCGCCAGGATCTTCTCGACGAAAATCGGAAAGTGTTTCGGAGCCCGCTCCAGGTTCGCGACCCCGTCGGAAAGTCGCTGGAGGTAGGTCAAGGGGTCGCGCAGTCCATCAATATGGTCGATCCGCAAACCGTCGATCAGTCCCTCATCAATCCAGCGCAGCACTGCATTATGCGTCTCCTGAAAAACCTGGGGATCCTCCTGTCGAATCGAGATCAATTCATTAATGTCGAAAAAGCGGCGGTAATTGATCGTTCGCGCCGCGTCGCGCCAATGGACCAGCCGGTAGGGCTGGACATCCAGTAGCTTCCGCAACCGTTGCCTTCCCGCTTCTCCCGCCGAGAAGTCACGTGCCGCCTCCTCGGCCCACTGCTGAATCGCCGGCGACTGAACCACTTGCCGAGCCAACTCGGCCAGCCATTGCTCCGTCTCGTCCCGATCAATGTCGACTCGGCGACGAACCCGAGTCGTCAATTCGGGCAACGTCTTCAGCCGATCCATGACCGAACGGATTTGTTCCAGGGCCGGATGCTCGTCCCCAAGAATCGACTCCAACTTTCCGATGGCAAAATCCCCAATGGCCGGGATCGAGGCAGGGTCGACAGGAAACAGATGCTCGTAGTAATGCACCAGGAACCGGCCGTCGGACCAACTGAGATGAATCTGGTCTTTTTCCACGACCTGCCGGAGTGATTCCCCCAGCACGGGTACCAGTACTCGGCCCCACATCCCTCGATCGGGCATTCGCCAATCGATGTCGAACCAATTCGAGAAGGGTGAGCTGGGTCCGTAAGTCAGAACATCTCGCCAGTACGGATTCTCAATGCTAGCCGCCATGTGGTTGGGGACGATATCCAAAATGGTTCCCAATCCCAGTCGGCGCAGGTCCGTGATGAGATTGACCAGAGCGGTCTTGTCTCCCAGATTGGGATTGATGGTCGCCGGGTCCACGACGTCGTAGCCATGCGTGCTGGACGCTCGGGCCCGCATGATGGGCGAAGCATACAGATGCGTGATCCCCAGTCGGCTGAAGTAGTTCACCAGAGCCTGGACATCGGTCAAGCGGAAGTCGTGGTTCAGTTGCAGTCGGTAAGTCGCAAGCGACTCCGGATGGTCGTCATTCATGAATCGATCTCGTCGGCACTGGTCATGCGAAACATGGCGAGCGAACAGGGGCGCAGCTCGTATTCCGTCAGCTCATCAAACAGGTCCTCGGTCACATCCGCTTCAAAGGTGTCCAGCAGACGCTGCCAAGGACGACTCTCCTCGAGACAGGGAAGCGTAAAGGGGATCGACTGGTCGTGATCCGCGTTGAACAGCATCATGATCGTATCCCCGCTGATCTCCTCCCCCTCGTCATCGACATCAATACTGTCGCCGAACAAGACGACACCGAAGCTGCGGACATGAGGAATGTTCCATTCCTCGTCCGACATCTCCATCCCGTCGGGTCGCAGCCAGGCAATATCCGCCGCCTCCGCGCCACCGATCGCTCGATCCGAGAAAAACTTTCGCCGATGAAAGACAGGTTGATCATGGTAGATCTTGGTCACTTTCCGCACGAAATCCAACAGTTGTCGCCTCCGCTTGCTCAGCTTCCAGTCCAACCAGGAAATTTCATTGTCCTGGCAGTAGGCATTGTTATTCCCGCCTTGTGTCTGACCCAGTTCGTCACCGGCCAGCAGCATCGGGACCCCTTGCGAGAAGATCAGCGTCGCCAAAATGGAACGTTTCTTTCGGTCTCGCAAGGCGAGGATCTGCCGGTTCTTGGTGGGACCCTCGACACCGCAGTTCCAACTGATATTGTGATCGGCACCATCCCGATTGTCTTCTCCATTATCGGCATTGTGCTTGTGGTCGTAGGAGACCAGGTCTTCCAGAGTAAACCCATCGTGGCAAGTAACAAAGTTAATGCTCGCTCGAGGACGCCGTCCGCTCCAGGCATACAGATCACTGCTACCGCAGAATCGGGTGGCAAACTCGGAAACCATGCCACCATCCCCCTTCCAAAACGCTCGCACGCAGTCGCGATACTGGGCATTCCACTCGGACCACTGCACGGGGAAATTCCCCACCATGTAGCCTCCCTCTCCCAGATCCCAGGGCTCGGCAATCAGCTTCACCTGCGAGATTACCGGGTCCTGGTGAATGATGTCGAAGAAGGCTCCCAGTTTGTCCACGGCATGAAGTTCCCGAGCCAGTGCGCTGGCCAGATCAAAACGAAAACCATCAACATGCATCTCCGTGATCCAGTAGCGGAGGCTATCCATGATCAACTGGAGGACTCGAGGATTCATCACGTTCAGCGTATTGCCGCATCCCGTGTAGTCCATGTAGTAGCGAGGTTCGTCGGCCACCAACCGGTAATAGGCGGCGTTGTCAATGCCTCGGAACGAAAGCGTCGGCCCCATGTGATTCCCTTCCGCCGTGTGGTTGTAGACCACGTCCAGAATCACCTCGATCCCCGCCGCATGCAGGCTGCGGACCATCGTCTTGAATTCCCGCACCGTGTCCAGCGGATGCTCGGCGGAACCGAACGAGAGTTCCGGAGCGAAATAGCCGAGCGTGTTGTAGCCCCAGTAGTTGGCCAACCCTCGTTCGACCAAATGTCGATCCTGAAGAAAATGATGCACCGGCAACAACTCGATCGCCGTGATCCCCAAATTCTTCAGATGTTGAATGACCGGCGCCGATGCCAACCCCGCATAGGTTCCGCGTTGATGCTCGGGAACCTTCGGATGGAGCATCGTCAGTCCGCGAACGTGGGCTTCGTAAATCACGCTCTCGTGCATCGGTATCCGTGGTGGTCGGTCGTCTCCCCAAGTGAAGGCCGGATCGACCACCGCCGACAGCGGCGCAAATGGGGCACTGTCCGTCTCGTTATGAGAAAGGTCCCCTTCCGGATGCCCTATTTCATATCCGAACAGCGAGTCGTCCCAGCGAGTGCGTCGAGCGATCAGCTTGGCATAGGGATCAACCAGGACCTTGTTCGGGTTGAAGCGGTGGCCGTGGTGAGGTTCATAAGGACCATGAACTCGATAGCCGTAAAGTTGTTGCGGAGTGACATCGGGCAAATATACATGCCATACCATGTCGCTCTGTTCCGGCATCGGAATCCGTTCCGCCTCCTTTTCCGCCTCCAGGGAATCAAACAGGCAAAGTTCCACCTTGGTGGCGTTCTCGGCATACAGAGCGAAATTGACCCCGCGCCCATCCCAAGTCGCTCCCAAGGGATAGGGCTTCCCAGGCCAAATCCGACGGACGCTCGCGGGAATGCCGGTTCGCTTCTCCTGGCTTTGGACGCTCAACAAACGTCGGCCTTTCCCAATGATCGGCTTGACTGGCGGGTTGTCGGACATCGATGGATTCCTGCAGAGAAGAAATAGGCGGAAAATTCATGAATTGTCGGATCAAGTTCCTGACTCAGGGCCTCTGGCGGAACGAGTATCCGTTATCCCCTGAGGGTGACGTTCAATCTCTCTTCAAGACAACCTCCCGGCATTCGTGGTGCACAGTCTTCGATAAACGGCAACCGAGCAAGGGGGGCGAGTCAAGGTGACCGAGCCGGTCAATGGACCGGTGAGTGACACGACTCCAGGCCCGCCAAATCGCGGATCGGCGGAATCCAAAACGGATTCCCATTCTCCTGCCGGGAGCGACAGTGTCCAGGTGGCCGATTCCAAGCCGAAATGAAAGAGCGTCAGAAACTCGTCCGACTGAGACCAATTATGCAGACCAAAAGCGCGTACCCCCTCGTGCCGAGTAATCCGCATCCGCTCCCGATCCGGGAATGCAAACGAGCCCGATTCCCTCCGCAAGCCGATCAGCGCCTGATAATACTTCCAGATCGCCCGATGAGGGTCTTGCTGCTTGAGCGAGTGATCGAGCCGGCAGCGGAGAAACGTCTCTTCCGCCTGCGGATCGGGAGGATCCTCCTTCCATTCGAATCGCCGAAATTCCTCTCGTCGCCCCTGCCGTACCGCTTCCACCAGATCCGGGTCCCCATGGCTGATGAAGAACTGAAAACGGGCTTTCTCGGCGTACTCCTCCCCCATGAACAGCATGGGCTGGTAAGGGGAGAGCAAGATCGTGGCGGCCGCCAACTTCAGTTGTTCCTGCGATATCAGCTCCGTTAAGCGCTCGCCCCAAAGCCGATTCCCGACCTGATCATGGTTCTGCGAGCAGACCACCAATTGCAGCGGATGGAGGTGTCGAGCGGGCCGGCCATGACGCCGACCACGATAATGGGACCAATTACCATCCTGGACGAATCCCTCCTGGTAGGCCTTGATGATGTCCTCCAAGCCGTGGTAGTCCGCGTAATATCCATCCCGATCCCCCGTCAACTCGGTCCGCAGAGCATGGTGCAAGTCATCACACCACTGGCTGTCCAAACCGAAACCTCCCACCTGCTTGGGCTCGAGTAATCGAGGATCTCCCAAGCTGCTTTCGGCAATCGTGTAGACTCGCCGGTTGAGCCGTTCCCCTTCCAACCGCACGGCATCCGCCAGTTCCTGGAGGAAGGGACGAGCGGAAAAGTCGAAGATGGCATGGACGGCGTCCAGCCGGAGCGCGTCGATATGAAAGAGATCAATCCAGTAGAGGGAATTCTCGACGAAGTACCGACGGACCTCGTCGCTGTCATGATCGTCGAAATTCAACGCCTGACCCCAAGGGGTATGGTGCCGATCGGTGAAATAGTTTCCGAATTCACCGAGGTAGTTTCCCTCCGGGCCGAGATGGTTATAGACCACGTCCAGGACGACGGCGAGCCCTCGGGCATGAGCAGCATCGACCAACCGCCGCAAGCCATCCGGACCACCATATGTATTCTGGGCCGCGAAGGGATGCACCCCGTCATAACCCCAATTTCGTCCTCCCGGGAATTGGGCAATCGGCATCAATTCGATCGCCGTAATTCCCAACTCCACCAAGTCGTCCAAATACGGAATGGCCCCGTCAAAGGTCCCCTCCGGGCTGAACGTGCCGACATGCAATTCATAAATCACGTATTCATGCATCGGCAAACCGCTCCAACCCTGATCGGTCCAGTCAAACCGGGGATCGATCACGGCCGAGGCTTGATGGACTCCCTCGGGCTGAAAATGCGAGGCGGGATCAGGCCGATCCCGATCGTCGTTCAGCCGGTAGAAGTAGGTGGTTCCCGGACGGACGTCCTCCACCACCAATTCATGATATCCCTTCGGAGCCCGATTCATGGCCAGCAGACGCTCGGGAGGCCCCGGCAGGCGGAGCGAAATCGACTCGACTCGCGGAGCCCAAACGCGGAAGTGACACCGATCGTCCCCCAGGTAGCGAGCCCCCAGGGTCGGCGGATAATCGGGATGAGGGGCCATGCTAAAAATAACTCCTTGGGAACGTTTGTTTTCGTCGGGGATCAGTGACCGGAGGTCGCCGAATTGGCTAAGACGAGGACTCCAGTGATTGGAGGATTCCCAACAAGGGAATATGGACCCAGTCGGGTCGATTGTTCAGCTCATAACCTAATTCGTAGATCGATTTATCCAAGAGGTAGGAGTGCAGCAGTAGTTCCAGGTCCTCTCCTTCAGGCAAGAGATCGACCTCCCGCATGCCGGTTAGATACGATTGCAGAAAACAGGCGGTGCTCCAGGTATACCAGACCTGCAGCCAAGCCAGGATCCGTTCTTCCCGGTCGATCATCTCGCCCAGTAGTCCCTGGTCATGGATGGGGCCCCGCAGAGCGGCGTGAGACGCGTAGTGGAAGGAACGAATCATGCCCGCCACGTCCCGTAAGGGGGAACTTTTGATCCGCCGCTCTCCCACGGTGCGGTCCGGCTCTCCCTCAAAATCGATAATCACAAAGTCCTTCCCCGTGAACAGCACTTGCCCGAGATGATAGTCGCCATGACAGCGGATCCGCAGGGCCTGAATCGGCCGCTCAATCAGCTGTCCAAACCGCTGCATGACGGCATCCTCTTGCTGCAAGACCTGTTCGGCAAGGTCGGCGGCCTGACCGGAGAGATCCTTGTGCTTCTTCCGCAAAAGGCTGAAGATTCGTTTGGCTGGGGTCCGCATCGACTGGTAAAGACTACGCTGGTACAACTTCGTGAAGGCTTCTGGGGAAAAAGCCTCCCGCTCCTTCCCCTCCCCCTTCGCGGCGCCGAGCGCGCGGTGCAGTTCCGCCGTTCGCTCTCCCAACAGCGTGGCGGCTTGAACGTAGGGTCCCATCAGGTCTCGCGCCGCGTCGGGAAGCGAGTGATTGATCAATGACCGCCACGAAGCGCCCCGAGCCAGCAGCGAGGAAGCGGGGAATCGAGTCATTTCCGACTCCACCCGCTCAATGTACCGCCCCAGTTCATCCAGCGTATAAACCCAGGCATCCCCTTCATTCGGGATGTACTCATGCAGCACCCCCAGGGTGTATTTCTCTCCTTGGCTATCACGGTATTCCAGCGCCCCCGCAACTTTCGGCACGCAAGAGATCGGTGACTGCTCCGTCAGATACCGGCCCACTTCCAGGTCGGGATTGATTCCGGCTCCCAGTCGTCGGAACAATTTCAGGATGTACTTTCCTCCCAGGACTGCCGACGTGTTGCTCTGCTCCCCCGAGTGAATCGAGGCCTCCAGGAGAATCTCCTTTCCGATCCGATTC
>JBJHCD010000026.1:9492-16651 GCA_050485845.1 Pirellulaceae bacterium
CGTTGTCTGCGAGGATGTGACCTCCCCCTTGGTGCCGGAGATTGCGCGGCGACGAACGATCAAATCGAACAGCAGCAGCCAGAAGTCACTTTCTCGAGTGGTCTCGCACAAGACCGCTGGTTCCCCATCGGGTGCCCGCTCGATTCGCGCCACCGCCGCGCTCGGATGGTCCCCCACGATATTGCGGGCCTGCTCTCCCTGGGCGAATAGCAAGGGGAGAGCGTAACGCTCCGGCTCACCTTCCACATATTCGACCTGTAGGATGAGAATTCGAGTAGGAGCGAGTGGATCGGTGGCCGAGCGGCCCGAGCGCCGAACTTCCCGAGTAATACGAGGGACATCTTGCAGAGTGAGGACATCCTGCAACGTGATTCGCTGAATCGAACGAGCCTTTCCCGCGAACCAGCGTTGACGGCGGAGAAATCCCGGCACTGCGGCCTCCAGCTTCCCTCGTTCCCGAGATTCGAACAGACGATCCCAATTCCCTGTCGTTCCCGCCAAACGAATGCTCGGCAATTCCGCCTGGAAGGCGTCCGTTTCCGCCGCCTCCCGTTCCAAGCGGAACCAATAGAACGTGAAGGGACCCAGGGTGAGGAAATAGGGGAGTTCTCCGATGGGAGGAAACTGGGTCTGTCCGAAGAGTTCCCGAGGTGTCTGGCCACGGAACCGCGAGAGGTCGAGTTCGGCACATTGCGCGTATCGAGAAAGATTGGCCACGACCAGAATCGTTTCCTCCTCATGAATCCGCAAGAAAGCCAATACCTTCGGATTCTCGGAAGCCACGAACTCAATCGTTCCTCGTCCGAAGGCGGGACACATCTTCCGCAGCGCGATGATGCGTCGAGTCCACCAGAGCATGGAATGGGGACGACTCTGCTCGACCTCCACGTTCCGCGACGCGTAGTGATAGGGGGCGTCGATAATGACCGGGAGATACAGACGCTGCGGATTCACTCGAGAAAATCCCGCATTACGGTCGTCGCTCCACTGCATCGGCGTTCGTACGCCGTCCCGATCGCCCAGGTAGATATTGTCACCCATGCAGATCTCATCGCCGTAGTAGATGATGGGAGTTCCCGGCAACGAGAGCAGCAAGGCATTCATCAATTCCATCTTCCGGCGGTTATCTCTCAGCAAGGGAGCCAGGCGGCGGCGAATGCCGAGATTGACTCGAGCGCGAGGATCGTCCGCGAACGCTCGATACATGTAATCCCGCTCCTCATCCGTCACCATCTCCAAAGTCAATTCATCGTGATTGCGGAGGAAGATTCCCCACTGGCAGTTTTCCGGGATCGGCGGAGTCTGTTCCAGGATGTCAATGATTGGAAACCGGTCTTCCCTTTCGATGGCCATGAAGAGGCGAGGCATCAAGGGAAAGTGGAAATTCATGTGGCATTCGTCGCCGTCGCCGAAATAGGCGGCCGCATCCTCGGGCCACTGGTTGGCCTCCGCCAAGAGCATGCGGTGAGGATACTTCGAGTCGACATGCTCGCGCAGCTTTTTCAGAAAGGCATGCGTCTCGGGAAGGTTCTCGCAATTCGTTCCATCCCGCTGGTATAGGTAGGGAACGGCATCGAGACGCACACCGTCAATGCCCATGTCCATCCAGAAATCGATCGCGTCAAACATCGCCTCGTGAACGTCCGGGTTATCGAAGTTCAGATCGGGCTGGTGATGGTAAAAGCGGTGCCAGAAATAAGCCTCCGCGACGGGATCCCAGGTCCAGTTCGAAGTCTCAAAATCCTGAAAAATGATCCGAGCCTCTTGGTAGCGGTCATCCGAGTCGCTCCAGACATAGAAGTCCCGCCAGCGATCCCCCTTCTTCGCTCGGCGCGACTTCTGAAACCACTCGTGCTGATCCGACGTATGGTTCATCACCATTTCCGTGATCACTCGGAGATCACGGCGATGCGCCTCGTCCAGGAATTTCTGGAAATCTCGCAAGGTTCCATAGGAGGGATTGATGGCCGTGTAGTCCGCGATGTCGTATCCGTCATCCCGCAGCGGCGATGGAAAGAAAGGAAGCAGCCAGATCGCCGTCACGCCAAGTCCCTGGATATAGTCCAACTTCTGCGTCAGGCCGACAAAGTCACCGATGCCATCGCCGTTTCCGTCATGAAAAGCCCGCACATGAAGCTGATAGATCACCGCGTCCTTGAACCACAGAGGTTCCTGGCCCAATGTCGAACTGACGCGAGATGGCTGACGGACGGTTTTCTTCTTGGCTGCCAAGAGCTTCACTCCTACGAAAATTCAAAACGTTCTCACGGTCTTTGGTCGGGAAAACACTCGTCATTCCCGGACGCCATCGAATCCATGACCACAAAACATGTCAGGCATAGTTGGGGAAGTCACGCTCCGTATGGACTTGCCTGTGGATATGCAGTACGTGGGCGGGCGATTGTCGCGGTTCCAACATGACGAAGTTCCGCTTCCCCTGCCAAAGAAACCACTGATCGCTCAGCAGATCATGGACCTGGAACGGGTGATCCTCGGCCATTTGCATCAAGGCATCCGGTAGCTCCACCCAACCACTTTGCGTGTGATAGGGATCGAGATTCACAATCACCAGCAGGACCTCCTTCCGGTCCGGTGATGATTTCGTGTAGGCCAACAGAAAGTCATTGTCCACCGACTGGAACTCCAAGCCATCCATGGTTTGCAACACCGGGTACTGACGGCGAATCTGATTGACTCGAGCGATCAATGGCCGGAGGCTGTCCGGCCGATGGATGTCATGATAATGCAATTGGTATTTTTCCGAATTGATGTACTCTTCGCTCCCCGGCTCCCGAGGTACATTCCAGGCGTGTTCGAATGGAGGACCATAGATGCCGTAATTCGACGAGAGCGTGGCGGCGAGAATCAGTCGAGCGGCGAAGGCCGGACGGCCGCCCAGCTGTAGGTATTCGGAAAGAATGTCGGGAGTATTCGGCCAGAAGTTGGGACGGAAGTATTCCCGCTGCTCGGACTGAGTCAGTTCCATTAAGTACTCGGTCAGCTCTTCCTTCGTGTTCCGCCAAGTGAAATAGGTGTAGGACTGGTTGAAGCCGAGTTTCGCCAGCCGATGCATGATCTTGGGACGAGTGAATGCCTCTGCCAGAAACAGAACATCGGGATGTTCCTGCCGAATGGCCGTAATGCACCACTCCCAGAATGGAAACGGTTTCGTGTGCGGATTGTCGACTCGGAATATCCGCACCCCCTCGGCAATCCAGAAATCGAAAATGCTCTTCAGCTCCATCCAGAGATTTCGCCAGTCGGAAGTCTCAAAGTCAAATGGATAGATGTCCTGATATTTCTTCGGTGGGTTTTCCGCATACTGGATGGTGCCGTCGGGACGGTGGCGGAACCACTGGGGATGCTCGCGAACATAGGGATGATCGGGGGAACATTGCAGAGCGATGTCCAAGGCGACCGAAATGTCACGAACTTCGGCGGCAGCCACCAACTGTCGGAAATCCTCGAGCGTTCCCAGCTGAGGATGGATCGACTTGTGCCCCCCTTCGGTCCCCCCGATCCCCCAGGGACTGCCGACATCCCCTTCATGGGCCTGTGTCGCATTGTTCCTCCCCTTGCGGAATGTCGTTCCGATCGGATGGATCGGCGGAAGGTAAAGGACGTCGAAACCCATTTCCGCCACGTACGGGAGGCGTCGAGTGACGTCCTGCAGCGTCCCATGATTACCCGGCGACTCCGACGCCGAACGGGGAAACATCTCGTACCAGCTGCTGAAACGAGCACGCGGATGATCCACGACGACTCGTAGCTCACGGCAAGAAGTGGTGGCCCATTGCCGAGTGGGATAGTGCCGCATGAAGGCGACCAGCTGGGGATCGTCCCCCAGTTGCTCGGCCTGCGACAAGGCTTGCGGGTGCCGAAGCCGCCGAGCCCACTCGCGAAGCGGTTCCCGATGTTCCTCGGTGGCTCGAGCCACCGCCGCATCCACCAGTTGGGCCCCCATTTCGAGATCGACCGGGGTGACCTGTCCGGCGGCTACTCGCTTGCGGAAGTCGCGATGCCAAGTCAGAAAGTGATCGACCCAAGCCGTTACTGAAAAATAGAAGACGCCCGGCCGATCGACAAGGAACTCTCCCGACCAATGGTCGTTGTGGGAGGGAACCATCGCCACCTCGTGCCAGGTGGCCTCGTCCCCTTCGTCCGAGTCCTGGGGGAGAGGGAGGTCGAGTGGGACCGATGGCCGTTCGATCGAGCAGTGTCGGTAGCGAAGGACGGCGGCAACCACGTCGTGTCCATCGGTGAAGATATCCGCCGTCACCGGTACTCGCTCTCCCACCACTCGCTTGACCGGAAACCGTCCCGCGTCAATCTCGGGCTGCACCCGTTCGATGATGACTCGCTTGCGTCCACTCATTCTAAACACCCGGCCTCGGCCGGCCTCCTTGGTTGCTAGTCTGGTTGTCTCTTCTCCGCCACTTCGTCTTTTCCCACGGCGGTTTCCATCATGTCCGCGACTTGCTGCAACACATCGCCGATCTTTCGCTGCTCCCCTTTGGAAAGCTTTCGCAGTTGATCGTGAAAACCGGCACTGATGGAAGGAGGGTTGCGGCGAAGCAGCTGCCGCCCCGCCGCGGTGATCGTGATCAAGACTTGTCGCCGATCGGACTGCGACCGCACGCGGGCCACCAACCCCTGCTTTTCCAATCGATCCACGATCCCCGTGGCCGTCGGCGCTCCGAGAAAGGCTGCCTTGGCCAGCGATCCGATGGGTGCCTGCCCGCAACGCTCCACTTCCTGCAGCAATGCCAGTTGCGGTGCCGTCAGGTGATACTCGCGCAGCAGCGTCCGCGAATGGACATCCAAGGCCCGCGTGATCCGCCGCAAGGCGATCATCGATTGCTCATCCACGCGATTCATGGCACAGACTCCCTCGAGGCACTCCCTCGGCCGACTCGGAACGCTTATGGCGCAGTCTACAAGCCTGGGAAGATATTTGCAACACAAAATATGTCTGCAGGAAGTGGATTGGTTGTGGACGGTCGCCGGAGTGCACCCTATAGTAGCGGGCTGGTGGTCCGCGACATCCACCGCCATGGATGCGGGGGGAGCGGAATCCAGGCGAATCCCTTATGCGAGGTGTGGTCAATGAAGAATGTCGTCACGCTAATCCTGGGCGGAGGGCGAGGAACTCGACTTTATCCCCTGACGAAATACCGCTCCAAGCCGGCGGTTCCCCTGGGAGGAAAATATCGCCTGATCGACATTCCGCTCTCGAATTGCATCCACAGCGGCATCAATCAGATGTACGTGCTGACGCAGTTCATGTCGGTCAGCCTCCACCGTCATATCCGTCAAACCTATCGTTTCGATCGTTTCGACGGCGGATTCGTGGAACTCTTGGCCGCGCAGCAAACCATGGAATCCGGCACCAACTGGTATGAAGGGACTGCGGACGCCGTCCGCAAGAATCTCCGCTACCTGGAAGAGTCGAGCGCCGATTATGCGTTGATCCTTTCCGGCGATCAGCTCTATCGGATGGACTACCGCGACCTCATCGCCACGCATGTCGACAACCAGGCCGATGTCACCCTCGCGGGACTTCCCGTCTCACGGAGTGAGGCGAGCCAACTGGGGATCATGAATCTGGATGATAGTGGCCGCGTCTTGGGATTTGTGGAAAAGCCGAAGACGCCCGAAGCGCTGGCTCCCGTCGTGATGGACCCCGGGTGGTTCGAGCGGCAGGGGATCGCCAGCGACGGTCGCGAACTGATCGCCAACATGGGGATCTATCTGTTCGACCGCAAACTGCTGGTCGAACTGCTGCGAACGACCGATTCGGAAGATTTCGGCCACGAAATCTTCCCGCGGACCGTGGCGACTCACCGAGTTCAGTTGCATATGTTCGACGACTACTGGGAAGATATCGGGACGATCAAGGCCTTTTTTGAAGCCAACCTGGCCATGACCTCTCCGCAGCCCCCCTTTCCACTCGTCGCCCCGCAGAAGCCCCTCTACACTCGGGCCCGATTTCTGCCTCCTGCCAGGATCCATCAAGCCCAGATCACCAACAGTCTCATTTCCGATGGTTGCGATATCGGCCCCGGGTCGGTCATCGAAAATAGTATCGTCGGGATTCGCTGCAAAATCGGGCCGAATGTCACGATTCGCAATGCGATCGTGTTCGGCGACGACGACATCGAAGTCGTCGGTCTCCCCGAGGGGCTCAGTATTGGCGAGGGGAGCGTCATCGAAGGTGTGATCGTCGACAAGAACGCTCGCATCGGTCGCAACGTGCAGTTGGTCAACCACGGCCGCATCGTCGACAGCGAAGATCGAGACGATTGCGTGATCCGGGATGGAATTCCCGTCGTCCTCCGAGGAGCCAATTTGCCGGATGGTTGGACCATGCCGGACGCTTGATCTCACCCTGGGTTCGATTCGGAAAGCTCTCGACGGGGAAACAGCCGGCACGTGAGATAGCCCGTGCCGAGGTTGACTGCCAGGGCAATCGGGCCAATCCACTGGAAACTGATCGGATCCTCGGCGGTCGTCCAGGTCTGGCCCGTCGCCTCGTCGACTCGCGTGAGCAGTTCGACGTTGAAGGAAGAAGGAGAAACTCCGAAGGTTGCGTGAAGGGCGTAAACCAAGGGACCCGAAAACGCGATGGCAACGGCCGTCAGCGTGCCGCAGATTGTCCCCACCCAAACGCCAAGCGGCGTGGCCCGCCGCACAAAGACCGCATAGAAGAAGAGGGCGAAAATCGGGGTGGTCAGCAGGTTCACCGTTTTCCCGGTCACGGCGGTGATGTTCCCCTCGATGTATTTCATGAAGGTACTTCCCAGAACCACAATCGTTCCGATGGTGAGAGCCAGTCCTCGCGCTGCCCGAATATGCCCCTTTTCCGTTTTCGGTTTCCAGCCGAATCGATCCAAAAAGTCAGTCATGATCACGGCCGTGATCGAGTTGACTCCGGAATCGATGCTGGACATCGCGGCAGCGAACATCGCCGAAACCACCAAGCCGGAAATGCCGACCGGCAAATGGTAAGCGATGAACAACGGAAAGAGTTCGTCCGCATCGTCCCGGATGTTCATTCCGGCCGGCAAGTCCTCCGGATGTGCCTGGAAGTATCCCAGCAGGGCGAAGCCGACGGCATGCAGGGTCACGGCCACCACCACTCCGACGGTCAATTGAGTCG
>JBJHCD010000027.1:0-16437 GCA_050485845.1 Pirellulaceae bacterium
CCCGGAATTACCGAGTCGCTTTCTGAAATCGACCCAAAATGCGCAACTTCAAAACGCGCTAGCGAGGGATGCCCTGGGAGTCCGCTTTCCACTGGGAAATCCTGACGGGCGTCTTGGAATTATTCTTGTGAAGTTCCGGCGAAGCCGAGCCGGTTGAGCAAACCGGTTTGGTGAGCCGTATCGGGCTACCGTCCCTTTGTCTTTCGACTACGTCGCGATTGTTGCTTGCGGATGCCTTTCCAGACCGTTTTCGCGTAGGGATCCTTCAAACGCACGAGCTGGACCTGCCGAATGTCGATCATTTCACATTGGCCGAGCGGCAGCTTCACGAAGAGGAACGGCAGGCAGATTGCCTTGATCTTCAGCGGCATGCCGGCGCCCGAGGGGCGGCAACGCACTCGGACCAGTTCGTCGCGTTCGCTCAGCACGGAGTCACACCAGAAAAATGACGGAAATTCGACGACCTCGTTGAGCACGGCAACGCAGTCGCCACACCTTAAATCTTCCGGCGCGACCGATGCCGCAATCGATGTAGAGTCCGTTGGTGAAGAAACAGCCTTCATAGTGCACCTGAGTGGACGGCCGAGCCGTGACTCGAGCGTTGCTTTTCGATGGGCGATCAGCCCAGAATGCGCGGAAGAGTTGCCGCTTTGCGGTTCGGTCGTAAAGTCATCATCTTCGGTGCCCTAGTTTCTCACGCCCGCTACCGATCGCGCGTCTGACGGATTAGACGGCACGGGGCCTGAAAGGTTCACCAAAAAATCACTCGCCCTGAGTGACTTCACCACTCGCTTCTCGACGTGGCATTCCTATTTTCCTGAAGACATCGCCGACCACCTCGCGATCCCGTGAATGCTCTCCTTACCGTCCCTGCGTACCGTCCTGAAATACTCGGAAAAGAATACGCAGAGACGCGGAGGCGCGGAGGCACAGAGAAACATATCGCCATCGGAGACAAAGAAGGCTTCTCCATCGCTAGCGATTGTCCGCCGTCAGAAGCGGGAAATCGTCCGTGCGAAAGGGGGAGGCCGGGAGCCCTTCCTGGTTCGCCAGATTCGGTTCGGCGTCGTCGCGCCATGCGAACCGCACCGCCACGGGCTGCGAGATCGCCGCACTGGATACCACGACCGTCTCGCCGTCAATCACCGCCTCGGCCGAAACAAACTGTCCATCCGCTCCCGCGATCATGAAATGCGACAACGGTTCACCATCCAGGGAAGCCAACCCAGAGCCGACATGAGTGAAGCGGAGGCGAATCTTGTCCTCCTCGACTTCCATGGTGTCATAAAGCGGGCCGGAATAGACCAAGTCCTCCTGACCGTAATCCTTCGCCAGAGCCCAGAGAGCGAGTCGTCGCCCCACTTCCTGCTTGTTCTTGGGATGAATGTCCTCAATGTTGCCGATATCCGTGGTCACGGCCATCCCGGTATGAGGGACCTGCAATGTCAACCGCTGGGCCTCCCAAAGTTCCGCGCACATTCGTGGGTCCAAGTTTCGGTAGCGATACGGCGCCAACTGGACGAAATAAAACGGGAAGTCGCCCTCCCCCCAATGCCCTCGCCAATCGGCGATCATGGCCGGGAACAACTTCTGATACTGGACCGCTCGAGAAACATTCGACTCCCCTTGATACCAAGTCACGCCTCGAATCGAAAAGGGAATGATCGGATGGACCATGCCGTTGTAAAGGACCGAAGCCTGATTCGGTGTGTCCGTGCGAAACACGGCGGACCGCTCCAGGATCGGCTGAAAGTCGGGATCGGATTCGAGCCTCTCTCGACTGGTCCAAGCTTCCACGAGCGTTCCCCCCCAGGACGTGTTGATCAGTCCCATCGGAACTTGGACTTCCTGATGAAGATGTCGCCCGAAGTAATACAACACGGCGGAGAATCCGGAAATCGTCTCGGGGGAACAGACCAACCACTCCCCCTGGCAATCGTCTTGCGGAGTCTCGGCGATTGACCTGGCCACCGTGAACAACCGAATCTCGGGATAATTCGCGGCGGCAATTTCTTCCTGGGGATTGTCCGACTGAGCGACCGACCACTGCATGTTGGACTGGCCCGAGCCGATCCAGACTTCGCCCAGCAGCACATCTTCCAAGGTAATCGTGTTCTGGCCACGAACCGTCAATTCGTGGGGACCCCCCGCATCGCCAGTGGACAATCGAACGCTCCACTTTCCATCGGCCCCCGCCTCGGTCACCGCCTGGGATTCTCCCAGCTCCACCGTCACCTCCTCCCCGGCGTCTGCCCAACCCCAGACCGCCACGTCGGCATTCCGCTGAAGGACCATGTGATTACCGAAGATGCTCGGCAAACGGACATCCGCCCATGCGGGCCGCGAGGACCACGCCAAGACCATCACCAGGACCAACACCAACCATGCGGATCCAATCAACAGGCGTCTCATGTGCGGAATTTCCCATCACTTGTTATGATTCACTACTCACCTCGCCAGGGCTTCGAGGTGTCACCACCCCGCAAGCCGAATCCGATTGTAAGCAGCGGCCCAAGCAGAAACTAGCTCATCGCCGCGGCCTCCTTCAGAATCTCAACCTCGGACATACAACCTCGGAAACCCAGCTTCGGAAACTCAGCCCAAGACCATCCGCCTCCGTCGCTCACCGTCCGAGACTCCGAACCGTCAAATAAACTCTGATAAACTCTGACCAACTCGCCCCAGGAGATCCAGCACCATGAGCTCGACTCAACTCGACCAACCACTCCAGGGACAACGCGTGCTTACCTTCGTGGGCGACATCTATGAAGATCTGGAACTCTGGTATCCCCGACTCCGTTTGATCGAGGCGGGGGCGGAGGTCGTCGTAGCGGGCCCGGAGGCTCGGACCGAGTATGCCGGGAAAAACGGCTACCCCTGCGTCTCGGATGCGGCAATTTCCGAAGTGCGAGCCGCTGACTTCGAGGGACTCGTGGTGCCCGGTGGATTCATGCCCGACAAACTCCGCCGCGACCCTCGGGTCTTGGAACTGGTTCGCCAATTCGACGCCGCCGGAAAGCTCATCGCCGCCATCTGTCACGGTGGTTGGATTCCGATCTCGGCTGGTGTTTACCGGGGCGTTCGCGTGACCGGTTCTCCAGGCATCAAGGACGACCTGATCAACGCGGGGGCCCACTGGGAAGATGTGCCCGTCGTTATCGACCGCCATTTCGTCAGCAGCCGCAAACCGGACGACCTCCCCGACTTCTGTCGCGGAATTCTCCAGGTGATGTTGAACTGAACCGTCCGCCGATCCGGGGGAGTTTAGCTGCGATGTTGCCGCAGTTGAGCGACTCCGTCTCGGACGGCGGACTGGTAGAGCCAGAGATCGCCCCCGTAAGCGAGGATGCGGAAACCTTGGTCCAGCAAACCCTTGCCGGTGGCGACGTCTCCGGCCATGAATCCGGCGACTTTCCCATGTTCGCGACAGGCCGCCAGCACCTCGTCCACTGCCTCCAGGAAGCGGGGATGGTCGAACTGCCCCGGAATTCCCAGGAAGTTGGTCAAGTCGAAGTGTCCGATCCAGAGCACATCGATCCCGGGAACTGCCGCGATCGCTCGAGCCTGCTCCACGCCACGAGCCGTTTCGATCTGGGCGATGAGTAGCGTTTCGCGATTGGCCGATTGAATCTTCTCGACAATATCCCCCCCGGAATAGTCGTCGTGCGAAACGCCAAACGCGGCACCTCGCCGACCAACCGGAGGATATTTCGCCGATTGAACCATCGACTCGGCCTGCTCCACCGATTCGACCATCGGCACCATGATTCCCATTGCGCCGACATCCAGCACCCGGGCCATGAAGTCATAGTCGGATGCTGGGACCCGAACCAGGGGGACCATCTCGGTCGAACGAGACGTGGCAATCAGCATGCGGATCGTTTCCAGGCTCCAGCCAGTATGTTCCATGTCGAACACCGTGAACTCGGCGCCCGCTTCACTGGCCAGCCGAGCGATCCCGGTGGTCGAGAACTCGAATACAAACGTGCCGATTGACACTCCCCCGCTCTGAATGGCGGACTTCACTCGATTCACTTTCATCCAGGGGCCTCGTTGGTAGGTAGGGAACCAATGTTTTCCAGATCAATCCGGTTGACGATCGACTTCGGCGAACGGCCCGCCGCGACATCGAGAATGCTCTGACAGGCCGCTCGACCATTCCCCAGGAACAATTCATCCGTCCAGCAGATCGCATGCGGCGCCAGAATGACGTTGTCGAGCTGGAGGAGAGGATCGTCCAGGTCAGGAGGTTCTTTCTCAAAGACGTCCAGCGCCGCGCCGGCCAGCTTTCCCTCCCGCAGTCGAGTGGTCAGGGCCCGCTGATCGACGATGGGGCCTCGAGCGACATTGATGAGGTAGGCGGTCGGCTTCATGAGCGACAAGCGGTGGGAGTCGAGCAGGTGATGGGTGTCGGGAGTCAGAGCACAGCAGACCACCACAAAATCCGATTCGGCCAACAACTGCTCCAGGCTGACCCACTCAATCCCCGCCTCTCGAGCCACGTCGGGTGAAAGGTAGGGATCGTAAGTGGAATGCTTCATCTCGAGTGGAGCCGCCAAGCGAAACAGCTCGCGGCCGGTGTTTCCGCAACCGATGACCCCCAGCCGGCGACCTGTCAGTCCCGTTCCCATGTAGTCCAGCTTCTCGGACCAGCGTCCGTCGCGGGTCAAGCGATCCTTTTGCGGAATCTTGTGCGAAAGAGCCAACAAGAAGGCGAGGGCCGAGGCGGCCACGGGGCGGCGAACTCCGTCGGGTGTAATCGTCAGCAGAACGCGATTCCGAGTCAATGCGGGTACGTCCACGTTGTCGTAACCGACGCCAAAGCGGGCGACCAGCTTCAGCCGTTGGCAGCCATCCACCGTCTTGGCGGTAACTCGCGGCGCCAAGACCAGCAGCGCGTCGTATTCATTACCGACTTCCGGAGGCAATTCGGGCCAGTTTTCGGCCAGGAACTCCCAAGCAATCCCGGGCTGCTCCTCCAGCAAATTCAGGCCGATGTCACCAAACCCCAACTCCCCGTCCGGCCGCAGAAAATCCCGAGTCACCCCGACTCGGAACGGACGCTCCACTTCCATGGCTTACCCCCAATTGTTCACCTGAATTATTTTGACGATAGGTCCGCCGACTTGCCGATTGATTCACCGGGATTAATTGACCGAATAGTTCACCGACTGATTTTCCAAGAGATACACCAAAAAATTCGTCAATAGATTCGCCAATAGATTCGCCGAAGTCTCCAGCCGTTACTCGACCGATCGATGCGCCGGCGTCTCCAACCGGCCCGCGGGCCCGGTTAGTTTTCCAATCGGTCCAGTCGGTCACGAAGTCGGGCGACTTCCGCTCGCAGTTCCGCCACTTCCAATTGCAGTTCGGCAAACATGTCCATGGTCACTCCGCCGCGCGACAGCGCCGCTTCACTGGCGGCGGGCGTGCTCTCGGACGGCATGCTCCCAGAGCCTTCCGGTCGAGGGGAGGTGGCCGGCTGGTCGTCGTCAGCCGATGCCGCGGCCCCCGCAAAACGCTGATTCAGCTCGTTCTTTTCTCGATCCTTGTACAGATTGTGCGTCACGATCTGTCCTCGCCCCTCCGGAGTGAGAGGTAGCAGGAGTTCCTTCTGTTGCAGCGATTGCAGAATGCCTCGTAGAGCCTGCAGGTCGGCAATCGGCTCCATCCGTGACGCTCGACCCCGCAGTTCCCCAACCGTCTGCTCGCCGCGCAACATCAGTTCGGTCATCACGGCCAATTCGAACTTATCGACTCCCAGCCAGTCGTACATGTAGTGCCGGTACCGGGGAACTCGACCTCCCTGCTGGACCTCGGCCACCGCTCCCATTTCCCGCAATTCGATCAGGATATCATCGACGTCGTCTTGACTGAGATTCATGACGGGGGAACGGTTGCTCTTTTGATTGCATCCGGCCACGATTCCATTGACGGACATCGGATAGGCATCGGGGGTCGTCTTGGCCTTTTCCACCAGAACACCGAGGACTCGGCGCTGCCGGGGAGCCAGAGGCCGCCATTTCCGGCTGGCTGGTGGTGACTCGGCTGACGGTGACTCGGCCGGCGGCGAAGTGGGCAAAGCAGGAGAAGAAGTAGCCTCCGATGGGATCTCGTCACTCATAACGGTTGTCTCCCCAATTCGTTTTTCCTGGTCTATCGATATCGTCCATGGATATCCGCGAATTCCGCGATAGCCGTAAATTCCGTGAATTCCGCGAATTCCGTCCAGATTGGTCTGACTCGCAAACAGGTTCCCGCGGGCAGTTGGAGCTTGCCCCGTGATGCTTCGAGCCCGGTAATGTCGCTGATCCCCACCACAACGACCAGTCCCCCCCAGGACGCCCGATTCAATGTACCAATTCTTGCAATCCCGAGGGCATCACCGCATACTGAAGGACTCGAGTGACGAAGGTTTGTGGGAAATTTCCCCAAAATTCGGGCCTCGCGAGGCCGTCGTCCACTTCCTCCTCCTTTCACTGGCTGCTGCAACCGAATTCATGGAGCGATTCATGCGACCCCTCCAGCAATACTCCACCTGGAAATATCTACTTGCCCTGCTGGTTTTCTGCCTATTCCCGATCCCATTGATCGCGGCGGGACCCGCTTATATCGACCCGGAGAAGACCGATGACGACTTTCCCTACCAGGGTGAGTATGTGGGAGTGATTGAAACCGATGATGGCGATCGCAAAATCGCCGTGCAGGTCATCGCAATGGGGCGAGGAAACTTCGAGGCCGTGGCCTACGAGGGAGGCCTGCCGGGCGATGGCTGGGATCGCGACGAACCTATTCGAGTTCAAGGACGCCGCGATGGGGAGCGGATCGTTTTCGATTCGGAGGAGGGACGAGGTATCTTGCGGCGCGGAGTCATGGTGGTTGTTGGCCCGGGTGGCGATGAATTGGGCGAACTCCGTCGGGTGGAACGAAAGAGTCCCACGCTGGGGAAGGAACCGCCGGAAGGGGCCGTCGTGCTGTTCGATGGCTCGGGAATCGAACACTGGCGACGGGGCCGAATGTCCGACGAAGGTTGGCTGATCCAGGGAACAACCAGTATTCCGACATTCCAAAGCCATCAATTGCACTTGGAGTTCTTGCTCCCGTATCAACCCGAGGACCGTGGCCAGGGGCGAGGAAATAGCGGCGTCTATCTGCAGGGCCGCTACGAGGTCCAGGTGCTCGACTCCTTTGGGCTCGAGGGGAAGGACAACGAGTGCGGCGGGATCTACTCGGTGAAAGCGCCGGATCTCAACATGTGTCTCCCCCCCTTGCGCTGGCAGACTTACGATATCGATTACACGGCGGCCCGCTTCGACGATCAGGGTCTCCTGGTCGCGGCTCCGCGAATGACCGTCAAGCACAACGGCGTGGTGATTCACGACGACGTGGAACTTCCCGGCAATCGGAACACGACCGCCGCGCCGCTTCCTCCCGGTCCGGAGCCGGGTCCCGTCTATCTGCAGGACCATGGAAACCCCGTCCGCTTCCGCAATATCTGGGTCGTTCCCAAGGACTGATCAGCCAAAGACTTCGGCTCGGCGAGCCTGCCGAAGTCGAAGAGTTTCAAGTTCACAAGATTCACAAGGTCCAGAACGCTCACAGGGTCTACTAAGTTCACAGGGGCCACAAAGTTCACAGGGTTCAAAAAGCTCGCAAAGTTCCGACCGATACTCGGCCCCGTGCGATGTAGTGTCCGAGTTGCGACGTATTTCAAGTGTGGCATGGTGCGAGTCGAGTTTTTCGGAGTTCCTCGAATCCGGGCCGGGGTGAGTTTCGTCGAGATCGGCGGTGCGTCAACTCTGGGGGAGGCGTACGAGGTGCTTGCGAATCGGCTCCCCACGCTGCAAGGGGAGTGTCTTCGCTTGCAGGGTGGAGTGACTTGGGAGTTGACGGACCACTGCGTGGCGAATTTGGGAGGGGATCGATTTGTGCGTGATCTTGGGCAGCCACTGAAACCGGATGATGTGCTGTTGATTCTTTCGGCCGATGCGGGAGGTTAGTTATCGTCGGCATTTACGGCTACCACGGTCGATACCTGCGCGTGGATCTCAGCTCGGGCCAGAGCCGATACGTTCCACTATCCGAGGCGACGTTGCGTTCCTTTCTTGGTGGGAGCGGTCTGGGAGCGTGGTTGCTGCTGGCGGAAGGAGGAGCCACGACTGATGCCCTGGCCCCCGACTCGCCTCTCGCCTTTGTCTTCAGCCCATTGGTCGGAAGTCCGCTGACGACCTCGGCCAAATTTGCCGTGGTGGCCAAGAGCCCACTCACGGATCGCTTCAATGACTCGCTGGCCAGCAGCGGCTTTGCCTTGGCGGGAAAACGGACGGGAGCCGACGCGATCGTGTTGGTCGGCCAGGCTGCTCGGCCCGTGGTGGTGGTGATTGACGAGGGGCAAGTTCGCTTGGAGCCGGCCGGGCCCCTTTGGGGACTTTCCTGTCAGGAGACCCAGCGGCAGCTTCAGGAACGTTACGGGAGAGACTACCAGTTTGCCGTCATCGGCCCGGCTGGAGAACGTCAGGTCCGCTATGCCACCATTTCGCATGACGGCCGGCATGCGGGCCGGGGAGGCCATGGCGCGGTGCTCGGCGCAAAACGAGTGAAGGGGTTGGCGGTTCGAGGCAGCAGGCGCTGCGACTGGGCACATCCAGGGGAATTGGCGGCACGAGCCAAGAAACTGTCGTCGGATTCGCTCGGCCCGGCCACGGCCAAGTATCGTGAACTGGGGACGGCGACGAACCTCACGACCTTCAATCGCCTGCAGGCCCTGCCAACTCGGAACTTTCAGCAATCCCAGTTTTCCGAGGCCGAGCGGCTTGCCCCCGAATCCCTCGCCTCGGCTCGCGGGAAAATCCGGGCCTCCTGTGCCGCCTGCACCATTGGGTGTGAGCATATTTATCGGCTGGATCCGAGCGGCCAGGAACCGTGGAGTCGCGATGGAAAAGTGCAAGGCGTCCGGCTCGAATACGAAAACCTGTTCGCGCTTGGGTCGCTCTGCGGGATGGAAGACCCTCAAGTGGTCCTGGAGGCCTCGCTGCTATGCGACCAACTGGGTCTCGACACGATCAGCACGGGAGGGACTCTGGCCTTCGCCATGGAGTGTGTCGAGCGGGGGCTGCTGGAGGCACCCTGGTTGCGATTCGGCCGTTCCGAGGCGTTGCTGCGAGGGATTCGAGAGATCGGCATGCGGGAGGGATTGGGAAATCTTTTGGCGGAGGGGAGCCGCCGTCTAGCCGATCGTTTGGGCGGGGGAGCGATCGACTTCGCGCCTCAGGTCAAAGGCTTGGAGATCCCCGGCTATGAGCCGCGAGCGCTGCAGACGATGGCGTTGGGATTCGCCGTCGGTTCGCGGGGAGCCGACCATAACCGCAGCGGGGCGTATGAAGTCGACTTCAGTGATCGAGTTGATCGGCGTCAGCTCACGCCCGAAGCCGCTCGGTACGCCCTGGAGACCGAGGATCAGGCCGCGCTGATGGACTCGCTGATCCTGTGCAAATTCCTTCGCCGGGTGCTGGGAGATTTCTTCGGTGACTCGGCGGAAATCTTGAGGCTGGTGACGGGCTGGGAAGTTACGGCGAGTGAATTGCGGAGCACGGCGGGGCGGATCGTGGCGGCCAAGAAATGGTTCAATATCCGAGCTGGGTGGACTCCCGCCGAGGATACTCTGCCGGCTCGCTTCCTTACGGAGACAACGACCGACTCCCCGACAACTCGATTGAGCCGGCAGGCCCTGCGGCAAGCAATTGCCGCTTACAATCGGGAACGTGGCTGGACGGAGGAGGGGTGGATTCCCGATATGCAGTTGGAACGACATGGCTTGTCGAAGCTGTGACGTCGGTGACTGACCGGGCAGCGCCACCCCTCTCAAACGCATCCTAGTGAGAGACATAAAGACGCGGAGACGCGGAGAGGCGAGGCCCGATGGCTGCCGTATTTCCCCGCGACTCCGCGTCTTTTTTTCAACGACGGCCTGGAGGTGGACGCTCACTTGCCGTCAAGGCGATCGGTCGTGTTACTGGACCGGAACGAGTTCCACCTCTTGCACCTTGCCCGAGCCCATCTGAACGCCCCCGAGGATCAAGAGTTGCTCGTCTTGCCAAGGGAGGATTCGATGGAACATCCGCGGATGATCGTGCATTCCCGCATATTCCCAGCGACTTCCGCCGTCGGAGAGCTTTTGCAGCGTGCCGGTGGAACTGCTGACCCACAGCGATCCGCCGCAGGCGAAGGCGGCCGAGCCGAATCCGTCCGTGGACGTTCCAAGGATCGCAGGGCCTTCGGACCAGGTTTCCGTCTCGGGATCGTAGATGGCGACGCTGAGCGTCGTGCTTCCCCACTCTTCCATGCCACCGATCACATAGAGTTTCCCTTGGTGAGCGGCCACGGATAAGCCACGACGAGCATGGGGGAGCTTCGTGGCCGCTTCCCAGGCCAATGGCTTTCGCGTGAGGTCGAGTTTCAGGACGGTCTCGTGCCATTCGGCCGAGTCGCCATCTCCCTGCATGTTCCAGCCTCCGCAAACGTAGATGCAATCTCCCAGCACGGCGGCGTCATGCGAGGATCGCGGAGCGGGAAGATCGGGAATCGATTCCCACCGATCCTCGGCGGGAAGGTACCGAGCTGAATCGGCGTGCGACCAGAGCGATTGGTCCTCGTCTTCCGCATTGCGAGCTTGAAAGCCGCCGATTCGATAGAGGGCCCCGTCATGTGCGACAAGTGCCAGACCTTGAAGTTTCGGACCGCCGGCCAGTTCCTCCCAAGCCGTGGGATCGCTCAAGTTCAGGCGACGTAGAGCCCCCGTGTGACTGTCGCGGTGATAGCGATGCGTCTGACCGATGTTACCGCCGTAGGTGTAAGCGGCATCGCCCAGGATCGCCGCGCCGAAGCTGGTCAGCCCCTCGGGCAACTCGGGAAGCGAAACCGATTGAGTGGCGACCCGCGCGGGGGTGTGAGTGAGGGAGAGGGTCGAGTAGTGGCGAATCGACTGGTAGGCCTTCCCTTCCAACTCACCCGACTCCTGCTGCTCGTGCTTGGCGAGGACCGAGTAGAGCCCCGATTCGGGTAGTTGGACAACGACCTCTCCCGACTCGTCCGTGGTTCCTTCCCATGGTTCGGCCATGTCGGGACCGGTGATGCGAAGCGTCACGGCGGCCTGCGGAGAGCCCTGCCAAAAGGCTTGGAGTCGGATTTGTTTTCCGTGAACTCGAGCGGAGACTTCGAGCGGCAGGCGTTCGGCGTCGCGGACGGTCTGCCAGGCAGCGGGGAGAGTCGAGCCATCGACTTTGGCGTAATAGTTGAGCAAGAAGGGTTCCGAGCCGCCCTTGCTGAGTACTCCGTACGTATGCTTGAGGATCACCGGTCCGCTCGAATCACTCGAGGGGAGTTCCGCGATCAAGCGGTCACCCGTGCGGGTCAATTCCAAGGCCTGTGGCTCTTGCCGGCGCCCAGCGGATTTCCAGAGTTTGGCTCCGGTAATTCGATCCAGCAGGTCGGGATTGTCGGGGGCGGCTTCCTCCGAGAAGTGAACGTGAACCTCCGTGGGAGCATCGGAGGGATGGAGAGTCAACCAGATGAAGTGAGCTTGCGCGGGTGAAGTCATCAACCAGACAGAAAGTATGGCGGCGAGCAAAAAGGTAAGCGAGTAGCGTGCAGTATAGTTCATGACGGAGTCTCCAAGGGGAGCTTGGTTAGTGTTTGCGGCGTGAATTTCCAGGTGTACGGGATGCCTGGGAAGAGAGTTCAAATCGTAGTTCGAGCGGACCGGGGGCAATAATCTCCTCTGTAAGTTCTGAGTGCTTATTGTAGACCATGGGGACGGGGTTTTCGCCCAGAGGCTTGCGGGGTTGTCGAGCGAAGGCGGCCGCGAACGCCTCCTCATCATCAATCGAAAAATCGTGATGGCCGGTCGCTTCGATCTCCACGCGATGCCGGCCCTCGACAGGGCCCGCTCGACGTGGAAGGGAGAACTTACCCTGCTCGATTTTCCCCGCGACCGCCGAACCCGAGACGCTCGGGTCAGGAATCAATCGGATCATCCCTTCGGCCAGCGGTTCTCCATCGAGCAGCACCTCCCCGGTGACCGCAACTCGAATGGGCCCCGAGTCTCGGTTGCAACCGGACAAGGGGAGGAGTATTGCGCCGAGGGCCACGACGACCCCTTGGCAGGTCAAGAGGTTAGTAGGCCGACGCATCGATCACCTCTCCTCCTGCTCGAGTTCCCAGGGCGTCCAGGACCAGGGGGTGAATCGTGTCGCTGAGGCACCGAGTCGATCCGTCGCAGAAGACAAAGTTGACGACACCTCCAGGATGATCGCTTCGGAAACGGGAAAGGACGGCGGACCCTCCGGAGCGAGGGTTGAAAGGGGCCATTGTCGTGAAGGCCGTTGCCAGCGGATAGGGAGAGGACCAGTAGGTGAACCCCCAACGCGACTGCCCGGAGCAAGGACCGGAAGTAAAGAGATAGTCGGGAAGATTCCAAGCTGATTCTCCGGCCAACAGCGTCTGCGATGTTCCATCGAGGATATCGCGAAACGCCGTGGTTCCGGAACCGATATTCACGATCGCCCCGTTGTGGGGAAAGCCGCTGGCGGTTGTTCCCCAGGGATCTCCACTTCCGGTGCTGACCGCGTAGGTGCCGGGGGCCCGGTTGTTCGGGTCGCAGCCAACAATGGGGACTTCACGTCGGAGCGAGGCGGATGGGCAGAGATAGATTGGGATCCGTTGCGAGACGACGGTATCGTTGTAAGGGTCTGAGTTGACTCGCCCAAAGTCATAAAGCTGGTAGGCATTCGACAGTTCAAGATAGGGAAGAATCGCGGTGAAGGCGCTGGCTCGCGTAAGACTTCCGAAGCCCCCAGGTTCCGTGTTGGGGAACACATTGTAGGTGTCGTGGTAGTTGTGAAACGCCAATCCGATTTGTTTCATGTTGTTGCCGCATTGCATGCGTCGAGCGGCTTCGCGAGCGGACTGAACGGCGGGAAGGAGGAGGCTGACGAGGATCCCGATGATCGCAATCACGACCAGCAATTCGACCAGCGTGAAACCACGGCGTGATTCTCGCGAGGTTTCAGGCTCGCCGGTCAGCCGGCGTTCGTGGGCTGGAGGATGCGTGGGGGAATGGAAGTCCAGGCGGGCCGATGAGGGTTGGGGAGCGAGCCGAGTGAGCTGCGCTGACCGAGTGGACCGAGTGGACCGAGCGGAACGAGGGACATTGCGCGAGTGCATCGCAAATCTCCTAGAAGATACAGGAACCGTGGAAAACGACGTCTGTTTCTCGAGGCTTGCGAGCGCTGGCTGGCGTGCGATCCGAGAGAGAGGGGGCCCCCTGGTCACTCAGCCGCCTTCCCAAGGGAGCGGCGGGAGCGGGCCAAGAGCCCACCGGCGATTGAGAGCTGGATCAGCAGTAAGCAGCACGTTCTTTACGGGTGCCGCTTAAAGATATCGAGTCTCAATATCGACTTGACTGGCGATTCTAGGGGAGTCGCCCAGGGAATGCAAGTCGGTGGAACAAAAAAATTTGCCCGGATGGAGATGAAGGGAAAGACTCGGGCGAATCCGGTTTGGCTTTGCTCTTTCGTTTCTTGACGCCTCGCGTCATCAGTGGAAACGAAATGGGATCAACCTCGACACGGACATCCACCTAACTCGGAATAGCCCTCCCATGGCCACCGCCACCCGGCGTGCGGATGGTCAGCACGTCACCGGCCTGAACGGAGAATTGATCGATTCCCCGAAGCGGAACCTCCTCGCCCGACTTTCGCCGTAGTTGGTTCGAGCCCAGGGCACCTGGACCTCCTCCCGCCAAACCGAATGGCGGATGGGGACCTCGACGCTGCGACAGCAGAGAGACTTCGAGGTCCGCCAGAAATTCCAGTCGGCGGACCACTCCATCGCCTCCCGGCCTCGCCCCTTGGCCCCCTGAACCGGCTCGAATCGAAAACTCCCGGACTCGGACCGGAAATCGCTGCTCCAACACCTCGGGATCCGTCAACCGCGTGTTGGTCATGTGGGTATGGACGGCCGAGGCACCGGGCCGGCGAGGCGTGGCCCCCGCGCCTCCGCAGATCGTCTCGTAATAGCCGAACTTCGCATTGCCGAACGAGAGGTTGTTCATGGTTCCCTGGCTGGCGGCCGCCAATTGGAGGGCCCCCAGAATCACATCCACCACTCGCTGTGATGTTTCGACGTTCCCCCCAGCCACGGCCGGACTGTCGGACGGATCGGTGGCGGGCGTGGGGTTCAGCAGGCAAGTGGGAAGCCGAAGCGTGACGGGGCCCAGTACTCCTTGATTCAGTGGAATGTCCGAACCGAGGAGACAGCGGAGGGAGTACATGACCGCCGCGGTCACGATCGCTCGGTTGGCATTCAGGTTGTTCGGCAGCACGGGACCCGTTCCCGTGAAGTCGAACTCCGCCTCATCCCCCTGGATGGTCACTGTCACGGCGATCGGGGAACCGTCATCCAGGTAGTCCACAAAAGTTTGCCGGCCGTCGGGAAGGTCCCCCAACGCCGCTCGCATTCGCTGCTCGGCCGCCTCCTGAATGTAACGCGTGTAGGCCTCCAGAACCGGCAGCGAAAATCGTTCGGCCAATTCCAGCAGCTGAGCGGCTCCTTGGCGATTGGCAGCAACTTGGGCTCGAATATCGGCCAGATTATGCTCAACGTGCCGCGTGGGATGAGGACCGGAGAGAAGCAGTGAGCGAAGTCCTTCCCAATCCGATCGGCCCTCACGGAAGAGTGGAAACTGCCGCAAGACGACTCCCTCTTCCCCGAGTCGCGTGGAACCGGGGGGCATCGATCCGGGGGCGATTCCACCAATCTCGGCATGGTGGGCTCGACTGGCGGTGAAAAACACCAGCCGCTGACCGTTCTCCACGGCTGGATCTTCCGCGAAGATCGGCGTCACCACCGTGATGTCTGGGAGGTGTGAGCCTCCCTCGTAGGGATCGTTCGTGACGAAGACATCCCCCGGATTCAACGTCGCTTGCCGGCGGAGCACTGCCTTGACCGTTTCGCTCATCGCCCCCAGATGCACGGGAATATGGGGGGCGTTGGCAATCAGGTCCCCCTCGGACGTGAAGAGAGCACAACTGAAATCGAGCCGCTCCTTGACGTTGACGCTCGAAGACGTATTCCGCAGCGTCAGTCCCATTTGCTCGGCAATACCCGCCAGCAGATGGTGGAAGATTTCCAGCGCGATCGGATCGGGACGAGTCCTTTCTTTCGAAACCAGATCGGGGACCTTCGCCGTGGGAGCAGATTCGGAACTTTCCGTTCTCTCCAGCAGCATCTCCCCGCCGGTCAGCCGTTCCACTTGCCACCCGGGCGCCACGACGATGGTGGAGTGAGGTTCGATGATCAGGGCGGGGCCCTCCACGCGATGTCCGGCGCCGACCTCTTCCCGAAGATAGAGTGGGGTCTCGGTCGGTTTTCCCGCGAAGATCGCGTTCCGTCGCCGCAAGGGACGAGGCGATGGCCCAACCGGCTTTGTCGCGCGAATGCTGGGGGGAGGGGGAGTGTAGGTTTGAAAACTGGCTTCCACGCGTGCCGCCACGGCCTCCAGGGGACGATTCGACACGGCGTCGCCATGAAGCCGCTCATAGGCGTCCCGATAGAGGACTTCCAACTCGGAGAGGTTGCTCGCATCCACGGAAATGGAGGCTTCGAGACCCTGAAAACGGAGGTCCATGGTGCGGTGGATTTGAATGTCGCCAGAGGCCCCCTCTTCCTCGACAAGGTCGGTTCGACAGGCCGATTCCAGCTGCGAAAAGAGATCGGGAAGTTGCCCACGAATTGAGTCGAGAGGTTGGTAGAGCCCAGTTGTTCGATGGCGCACGATGTCGCTGGTGCCGACCCCGTAAGCACTCAAGAGGCTGGCATGAGGATGGATCAGAACCTGATGCATGCCCAGTTCCTCGGCCACGGCACAGGCATGTTGCGGGGCCGCTCCGCCAAAGGCCACCAGCACGTAGTCACGGGGGTCGTAACCTCGGGCCACGGAGATCCCTCGGATGGCTCGGGCCATGTGCGTGTTGGCGATTCTCAGCAATCCTTCCGCCAATTCGGAAGGGGAGGGAGTCCGTGGGGCATGATCGTGAACGCGTTGTCGCAATTCGTCCAAGCGGCGTTCGGCGGCATTCTGGTCGAGTGGAAAAGGGAATTGGTCCGGAAGAATCCGCCCCAAGAGGAGATTGAGATCGGTGACCGTCAGCGGACCCCCTCGACCATAACAAGCGGGCCCCGGGTCGGCTCCGGCGCTATCGGGTCCCACGGTCAGCCGAGTCCCTTCGAAGTCGCAAATCGAGCCACCGCCGGCCGCGACCGTTTCAATCGCCAGCATCGGTGTCACAATTCGGACACCTGCCTTTTCGGCTTCATACTGCCATTCAAACCGGCGATCGAATCGAGAGACATCGGTGCTGGTCCCTCCCATGTCAAATC
>JBJHCD010000028.1:0-16371 GCA_050485845.1 Pirellulaceae bacterium
GCCCTACTCTGACGCTAACCAGTCCAGAATTTCTGATGTCGATGTCCGAGGAGTCGGAGCCGGTAACCACTCTGGTCATGATGGAACTCGAAGAGCCTCGCCAGACAGCCGTATTCGAACGGGGAAACTATCGAACCCCCGGTCCACCCATCACGCCGGGCACTCCGGCCGTATTGCATTCCCTTCCGGAAGGACCTCGCAATCGACTTACATTGGCCCGGTGGCTTGTCGCGCGCGAAAACCCGCTGGTTGCCAGAGTTGTCGTGAATCGCTGGTGGGGAGAACTTTTCGGACAGGGAATTGTCACGACGGAAGAGGATTTTGGCATCAAGGGTTCCCCGCCAACTCATCCCGATCTGCTCGACTGGTTGGCGGTTGAACTGATGGAAAACGGTTGGTCGCGAAAGAGACTGCTCCGAACGATTGTCTTGTCCGCGACCTACCAGCAGTCGTCCCGGATTACTCCCGAACTGCAGCGACTCGATGATCGCAATCGCCTTCTCGCTCGAGGCCCCCGGTTTCGCATGGATGCCGAGATGGTTCGCGACAATGCCCTGGCGATTTCGGGACTGCTCAGCCAAAAGCAGTTCGGCCCGCCGATTCGTCCCTATCAGCCCGAGGGGCTCTGGACGAAAGTAGGTGGAGAGAAGTACGAGTATGAAGTGAGCCCTGGAGACGAGCAGTATCGCCGAGGGATCTATGTGGTGCTGAAGCGAGGCTCCGCCTATCCCAGCTTCCTCACGTTCGACGCCACCAATCGCGTGGCTTGCGTGGTGAAGCGGTCCCGCACGAATACGCCCCTGCAGGCCCTCACGCTGCTTAACGACCCGGTGTACGTGGATGCCGCCGGCGCCTTGGCCGACAGAGTGCTGACCGAGCGAAGTGACGAACCACTCGACGCACAACTTGACTATGCGTTTCGGCTATGTACTGCTCGCAAACCGACGGATGACGAACGTCAGTTGCTGAGCGCCCTGTACCATAGGCAATGGACCGAGGCATCAACGAACATCCGCGATAGCGGCGAAGCTGAACGAGTCGCCTGGTTCAGCGTGGCCCGGGCACTGCTGAACCTCCATGAAACCATCACGAAGGATTGACGCGATGACTGGAGCCATGTCTGGAGCCATGTCTGGAGCCATGACTGAATCGATGTCTGACGCAATGTCTGAGTCACTGTCCGTCGGCGGACCTTGCCGGCACCCCTTGCAAGTCCGTCGCGGCAACCCCGGGAGGCAGCAACGGGAAGTACGTTCATCACCCGCCAGGTGCTCATCTTCTGGGATGATACGATGATGCCAAGCGAAAGTGGCACTTCACTTCCGCGCCGCGAATTCCTGCGAACTTGCGGGCTCCATGCCGGTGGGCTCGGCTTCGGTGGAATCGCCTTGACCTCGCTTCTGACTCGTGAATCGGTGCCGGCCGAGGTCTCGCATCATTTTCCTCCGCGAGCCAAACGTGTTATCTACCTCCATATGATCGGCGCTCCGTCGCAATTGGATCTCTTGGTTCCCAAGCCGGAATTGGTCAAGCGGCATAATGAGCCCTGCCCGCCGGAAGTGACAAAGGACCGCGACTTCGCCTTTCTCGGCAAGACCTCGACTCTGGCAGGTTCGCCCTGGAAGTTCGCTCGGCATGGCCAGGCCGGCCACCACGTCTCGGAACTATTGCCCCATTTGGCCAGGGTGACCGACGAGTTGGCGATGATCCATTCGGTGCACACCGAGGAGATCAATCATGCTCCGGCCCAGATGCTCTTGCACTCCGGTTTCGCACGTGGCGGCAGACCGAGTTTGGGTTCCTGGGTGTCCTATGGCCTCGGCTCGGAGAACGAAGACCTGCCTGGATACATTGTCCTGCTGAGCGGTCCGATGGGGGGAGCGGGGACGAATCTCTGGTCCAACGGCTTTCTCCCCAGTATTCACCAAGGGATTCAATTTCGCTCGCAGGGCGACCCGGTGCTCTTTTTGACCAGTCCGAGGAGTGAGTCCCGCGAAGAGGTTCGGCGAGTGCTCGACACCGTCTCCGAATTGAATGCGCGTCACTTGCAGGAGACAGGCGACCCGGAGATCCCGACCAGAATCCAGCAGTATGAAATGGCGTTTCGCATGCAGGCGTCGGTACCTGACCTGATGTCGATCGAGGGAGAGACACGGGAGACGCTGGATTTGTACGGCGCCACGCCGGGCGCGGCCTCGTTTGCCAATAATTGCCTGCTCGCTCGGCGGCTTGTCGAGCGAGGCGTGAGACTGGTCGAGCTTTACGATGCCGATTGGGACCACCACGGTCAGATTGAAAAGCAACTTCCGGAGAAATGTCGCCAGACCGATCAACCGATTGCCGCGCTCATCCAGGACTTGAAGCGTCGCGGCCTGCTCGACGAAACACTGATCATCTGGGGCTCGGAATTCGGCCGAACTCCCTTGCGGCAAGGAGGCGATGCCAATGACCAGGGCCTTTCGGGTCGTGATCATCACAAAGATGCCTTCACAGTCTGGCTTGCCGGCGGAGGCGTTCAGCCAGGGACGATCCATGGCCGCACGGACGAACTGGGTATGGACATTGTCGAGGATCCCGTCCACATCCATGACCTGAATGCCACAATACTGCACTTGCTGGGACTGGACCATCGGCGGCTGACGTTTCGGTATCAAGGACGCGAGTTCCGATTGACGGATGTCCATGGGAACGTGGTCCGCGAAATTCTCTCGGCCTAAATTCTCTCGGCCGAACAGTGCTGGGCATGTGCGAAACTGTCGCAGGTGTGCACGATCGTTCTCGATAACCGCCCAGTGGACAGCACAATTTGGGGATTTCTCGCTTTTTCGAGCCCCAATTTCATGGAATCGGGCCGTGTTCAAGACGTATCCGTGCGACCCTTCATGCGGGCCGTGAGCTGATAGCGGTGGGGAGAACGTCGAGCGAGCGAGCGAAGCGTTCCATGCCGTCGGCGCCTTATCGAGATCCGCTGGGAAACGGCCGAGGCGAAAACCGCCTGGCAACCCTCCCAGGGAAGTATCGGGGGGGCATGAGGTTTGCAGCTCATAAAGAAGGTGTGAATGCACGGTTAGTGACTTTCCTGAACTCAGGGGAGGGAGATGTATCATGGACATGTTCTCCAAAACAGAACTTTCACAACTGATGCGGGAGCAGACTCCCCCTTGCGTGAGTCTCTATCTGCCAACTCATGTGGCTGGAGCGGACGCTCTCCAAGATCCCGTTCGACTAAAGAATTTGCTCCAACGGGCGGAGGACGAGCTGTCCGCGAGCGGGATGCGGCCCGTGGAAGCTCGGCGGTTGCTCCAGGCAGCTCGTGAGTTGCCGAATGATCCGATGTTCTGGAACCAGCGCGGCGAAGGGCTGGCGATTTTCGTGTCACCCGATCGGATGATTGCCTATCGTCTCCCGATATCCTTTGACGAATTGATGGTGGTCAACCGCCGATTCCACGTGAAGCCGCTGGTGCCGCTGGTTACCGGCAACGACCACTTCCTGCTGTTGGCGTTGAGCCAGAACCATGTTCAGCTCTTTGCCGGCTCCCGTTGGTCGTTCGAACCGGTGGAGGTTCCCAATCTTCCGGAAAACATGAAGGAGGCCTTGAACTACTCGGACGCGGATCGTGGCTCGCAAACGCATACGGCGATGCGGGGAGATCGCGGAAAACAGTCGGCGGTGTTTCACGGTCAGGGAGGGTTGCCCGACTCGCGAAAGGACGACTTGACGAACTTCTTCCGGCAGGTGGACGCGGCATTGCGTCCGGTTCTGCGCGAGGAAACACGTCCGCTGGTTCTCGCCGGAGCGAAATACCTCCTGCCGATCTATCGGAAGATTACGGACTATCCGCATGTTGCGGAGGAAGTCCTCGAAGGCAATTGCGACTACCTGACACTTCACCAAATCCATCAAAAGGCTTGGCCCCTGTTGGAACCGCGATTCCGAGCGGAAGGAGAAGCGGCCGCCCTGGCCCATTATCGCGAGCTGGCGGGAGCTTCCCGTTCCTCGCACGATCTGCGACAGATTGTGTCGGCCGCCATGGAGGGAAGGATTGAGACACTGTTGGTCGACAGCCAGGCTCAACAATGGGGCCGATACGATCCCGAGACGGGAGATGTCGAACTGCATGACTCGCGAGAGGCGAGCGACGACGACTTGCTGGATTGGGCGACCTTCCAAACGCTCTCCAACCGCGGCACCGTGTATTCGATTCCGCGAGACCAGGTACCCACCGGCGCGTTGGCCGTGGCGGTTTTCCGTTACTAATTTGACTGTCGGTCTTCGACTGTCGGTCGCCGGCCGGCGTCTCCTGGTCCTGACTGGGATGACGTCGGCCATGAATCGTGAGTCGATGTCCGGCAAGCGACTTGGCGTTCCAGGGGCACCATGGCGAGCGCGGGGAAGTTTAGTGCCGGCTCATGCGCATGCCCATGCCCAACAAACAGAATCTCCGGGGGTGAACCAGTGCATCGGTTGCGGTAGGATGGCCTCGATGACGCAACATGACTATCCACCGAGTGGCGACTATGTACCGAGCGGCGTGATCCCCGCCTGTTTGATGCCGTTTCGTTCCGACTTGGCGATCGACGAGCCGGCTTACCGGAAACATTTGCGCGATCTCGCCTCCACGGCCGGGGTCACCGCCATCACGGTGAACGGACATGCGGCCGAGGTCCACGCACTGGACTTCGACGAACAGCAACGGGCCGTTGCGATCGCTCGAGATGAACTCGGCGATGCCTTGCCGCTGATTGTTGGTGTATATACGTCGAATCCACGCCAGGGAGAACGGATCGCCAGGATGGCCGAGCGTTTTGGTGCTGACGCACTGCTCGTCTTTCCCTCGGAAGTCTTGAGCCTTGGTGGGCAGCAAAAGCCGGAAGCCGCGCGGGCTCATGTCGGGGCGATCGCCGAAGCAACCGAACTTCCGTTGGTTCTGTTTCAGTATCCGCTGTCGAGTGGACTAGGATATCCGCTCGAGACACTGCTTCAACTATGCCATGAGTTTCCCACCATCCGCGCGATCAAAGACTGGTGCAATGATCCGGTCCTTCATGAGCGTCACATTCGCGAACTCCATGCGTTGGATCGGCCGGTGAACGTACTGACGACCCATAGCGCATGGCTTCTGGCCTCGTTGGTACTCGGCTGCGACGGGCTGCTCTCGGGTGCGGGAAGCGTGATCGCCGACCTGCATGTCGCTCTCTGGCAGGCCGTTCAGGGTGATGACTTGAAGCGAGCCCGCGAGCTGAGTGACCGCCTTTACCCGACCGTGCGGGCGTTCTATTCCGCCCCACTTTTGGACATGCATAACCGCATGAAGGAATCGCTGGTGCTGCTGGGTCGATTGGACGCCGCACATGTCCGCCCGCCGCTGACGAAACTGGACGCGAATGAGATCGACCGGATTCGTGTTCTGCTCCGCCAAGCCGGCTTGTTGAACCTCGCCGCTGCTGAACCAACTTAAGGACTGTGTCTCATTACCGGCGTACCGGTGTCGTCTCATTACCGGCGTACCGGTGTCGTCTCATTACCGGCGTACCGGTGTCGTCTCATTACCGGCGTGCCGGTGTCGCCGAACGATTCGGATAACGCGGCCGGGAGTTGACTTTGCCGAGCATCGCGAGCCAGCCGGCCTGTTCCGGCTCGCGTTCATCCGTTTGTTCGTCCGTATCACGCCTCGAATTCGTTCACATGCTCGACAACCCATTGAGTAAATGGGGGCCGTCCAAGGTCACCTGCCGCAAGTCGCAGGATGACAGATTCGGAATCATCTACGTCGGCATCGAGTTCAAATTCGTTCATCACGAGAAACGTTTCCATTGCTGCGTGACCGATCCGTTTGTTACCGTCGACGAAAGGATGATTCATCACCAACGAGAAACACAATGCCGCGGCCTTCTCTGCGAGCGTCGGGTACAGTTCCGTGCCACCAAAGGTCATCTGGGGCTGAGCAAGCGCCGACGCAGCCAGTCCAGATCGCGAATTCCATCGGCACCACCCGATTGTTCGATGATCCGATGGTGAAGTTCGATCCGTTCCGCCAGAGACAGAAACCGCATCAGGCCAACCGCTTGTAGAGCTCGGCATTTTTCTTAAGCACATGCGCGGCCGCCCGTTCGAAGTCGCTATCCGGTTTCGCGAGCAGATCATTGATTGCGGCTTTGGCAAGTTCGCTCACGGAGACATTAGCGTTCGTGTCCCCTCCCGCAACCGACGCGTCCCACGAGACACACGCGCCCGCCCTGGCACAACATGCACGCCGAGCGGGGAAGCGAACTCGGCAACGGCACCGCTGATGAACACTCAGGGACGCTAATGAGACCACATGAACCGAACGTCGCGATCACGGCGGACCGCAGCCAACCACCCACTGGCGACGAGGTTGGCAGTCCCTCCTGGCAACGTGGCCGGCCGAGCTTTCCCATCAGTGTTTATCAGCGTTCAGTCGCGGTTTTCCACCAAGGTCAACCCCCTCCAGAAAGTCCGCCATCACCAACTTAGCCGCGAGTTCGACAATCCACCAACTTTTGACAGGATCGAGGGACGAACTACCGGCTTACCGGAGTCCAAGCGGGGGCGTCGCTGGCAGGGAAGGATTCCTCGGAAGCCTCTTCCACCGCGGCATCTGATGACTTTTCCTGACGAAGGAATTCGCGTTCCGCTTCCAGCCAGAATTGGACCCCATCACCTGTGGGGCGGCCCGCTCGAACCCAAGCGACATAGGCTGCTTCACGAATTCGCTGCTCATCTCTTGCTGAGTAACGCATCAAAGGAACTCCTCGGCTAGTGGTCTGGTACAGCTTATTTTTTGAGTACGACGGACTTCCAGTCGAAATAGGTTGGCACCGACGGACTGGAAGTCCATCGTACGAGTCCAGCTCAACCCTCATTCTTGACTGTCCCGGACCACTAGGGACAGGTTGGCAGATCAAGTCGTGGGATTCATTTTAACGCATCGCCCCCCATCAACTCCACCATCGCCCTGCCCATTCCCTTTTCCCCAACGCTTGAAACGAAATAAATCGGCTCCTCGCCCAGCGGTCATCGCCATGGGCCAAGAGCCGATTCCCAATGTCACGTCCGACATTCGACAGTCATTCACCCCTGGGACCAATCCACGGTCGGCCTACCTCCCAGCCGTCTCCACCTCATTGCCCTGGGCTTGGATGGCACTTCGGACAGCGACCAGGAGTTGTTCCGAAACGGGCTCACCAGGACGGATCTCCAGGACTTTCCGTAACTGCGTCTCGCTATGTTTCAGATGTCCCAGCATCATGTAATGGTAGGCCAGCAGGAACTGGACTTCCAGGGATTCCGGCTGATCGGCCGCTGCTTTCTGCAGCTTTCGGAACTGCTCGGTGTACACGGCCGCTCCCGGATAGAGGTCGCGGATTGTTTCCCAGGTCCAGGCTGGGCCACGGAGAAACGCCTCGTAGGCTTCCGCGGCCGCCTCTCGATAACCGTCCATCGCAAAGTGGATAAGCGACCGAAACTGATGAGCGTCCGCATTGTTCGGGACAAGTTCCAGCACCTCGTTCATCCGCTCCAAGGCTGTTGAATACTCCTTGCTCTTGAAGGCTTTCCGCGCCTCCTGAACTAAACTTCGTGCTTGATCTTCGGGAGTCAGTTCCTTGGGAGGGGCTGGAGGCTCTGTTTGCCTGGAGGGAGGTGTGGTAACCGGATGCGTCGGTCTCGGCTGAACAGGGGCCGGCGCTCTCCTGACCGGGTGGGGCGTCGGCTGGTTGTAGCCTGGGGACCTCGGCGGCTGATTCGGGGCGGCTCGGAGTGCCCGACGAGCGGAGTTGATGACTTGTTGCTGAATTGCTGAAGATCCCCCTCGATTGGACCATCCGCCGCTCGCGCCCCCCCGACCACCGACACCGATCCGCAATCCCTGGGCGTTTACGGTTGTTGGGACGACAAGCAGCGTCGAGAGCCAAGTGGAGAAAACGATGGTGATCACGATAAGCTGTTTGGGGAGCGTGGAGAAAGTCATGACTCGAATTCCTATTGGCTGGAGTGGCTGACTGGCTCTTGGCCTGCTGACGCTGCCAACCTGCTCGGAGGTCATTACTCACTAGCAGGTCGGCACATCGAAGGGCCTTCTCCCCTCACTTACGGCTTCCCCCTCGGGCTGTTACGCGCGGCTCCCATGAAAATCGTCTTTTTTTCGAATAACGGCTCTGTCGGGGGGAGGGAACCAGGAACAACTCAATTCGAATTGTGTTGTTCGGCCAACATTTCGCGGCAATATTCGTACAGATTCAACTCGATCAATTCCTGGGAGAGTGTCTCGCGATCGTGCGTGTCGAGCGAATGGGCGACCTCTTCCAGTAGTAGCTCCGCGAACCGGCGGCGAGCCCGATGGATCAAGACACGGACATTCCCGGCCGCGAGTGGCTTGCCCAGCAACTCGCCCAAAGGCTTTGCCAGTTCGGCTGAACGGAGTTCCGGGTGTTCGGCGCGAAAACGCAAAACCGTGAAATAAGGTGTTCCCTCGCGGTTTCCCGATTGTTCCAAGGCAGTCCAGCAACGAGCCAACAGTTCCGCTCGCCAACCATCCAGGAATTGCTGGTCCGAGTTATCAAGAGGTTCGGCCTGGCAGGCAGGACCCTCCTCCACCAGAGGCTGCTGGCGCCCCTGCCGCTGTTTGCGCCGCTGATAATCCACGACCAGCCGGTAGACGACCGTCTTCAGGTAAGCGCGAAACCGACCTTGCATGGGATCGACTTTTTCAAAGTCGCCACGCACGAATCGCAAAGCAAACTCCTGAAACACCTCATCCGCCGCGTCCTCATTTCGCAACGAACCCAGTAGATAGCGGCGTACGGCGCCGCCGTAACGATCGAGCATCTCCTGCTGAGCGGCCTGGACGGCGTCGCTCTGGCCATCATGCGCCCGGCGGACAACCGACCAGAGGGTCACGATCTGGCTCAAATGAGACGGGTCTGACATCACTTCTTTCCTCTGGCATCTTTCCGGGCAATTCACCTGACTTTTTCCGACGGGTCCCTACCACTCATGGTAGGATACCTTTCCCATGCTAGGGCAAGCTCGAGAACGATACCAACGAATTCCGAAGGTTGCTGCAACGTTCGAAACTCGTCCCATTCCGCTGGCGGCAGACCGCTCCGAGGCAAACATGCCCGGGGGGGCGTCGCTTACTTCCCTTCTTCCTTTCGTCGCTTTTTTCGGAATAGGTCGAATCCATGGCGTCGTCGCCAGATGATTCCCAGCGAGCCCTTCCCGATACCGGCGACTCGGATCTGGGCGACTCGAAACGTACGCCCCGAGGCGATGTCTCCCCACACTCGCTCTCCAAGGAATCGACCGAATGGACTGACTCGGCTGACTCGGCTGACTCGCCCGACTCGAAGCCCGCGACGGACTCGCTCGAATCGATGGCAATCAGTGGGACGCCCACGGCGCGAGCCCCCTCGCTTCCTGGAGCCCTCCCCACGCCGACCGTCATTCGCAGGATCGGTCCCTCGTCCTACCAACCTGGCGACCGCGTGGAAGACTTTGAGTTGTTGGTGGAGTTGGGACGAGGGGGATTCGGCTGCGTCTTTCTCGCTCGACAAGTCTCCCTCGGCCGCTTGGTCGCACTCAAAATCACACGAGATCTGGGGGCTAGTGAGGGACGAACTCTCGCTCACCTGCAGCATGAAAACATCGTCCCGGTCTACTCCGAATCGGTCGATTCTGAATCGGGCAATCGACTGCTCTGCATGCAGTACGTGGCCGGTCCCACGCTGCAAAAGTTGATGGATGAACTACGGAAGTTCGAAGTCGAGAGCTGGTCGGGTGAGTTGTTGTTGAACGTGATTGACGGCTTAAATCTGGAACAGATCTCCTTCGATCCGACGGCTCTACGGGACCGAGAACTGCTGGTCCAGGCGGACTGGATCGAGGCGGTCTGTTGGATCTGCGAACGACTTGCCGAAGCCCTTGCCCATGCGGCCGAGCGGGGGGTGCTTCACCGAGACATCAAACCCTCCAACATTCTCCTCAGCCAATACGGCCGTCCACTATTGGCCGATTTCAATCTGGCCGTGCAGGCGACCGATCCCTCCGAGGTCCGTTCCGCAAGCTTTGGCGGGACCCTCGCCTACATGTCCCCTGAAGCACTCGATGCCTTCAATCCGGAACATCCGGCCGGACCTGAAATTGTGGACGCCCGGTCCGATATCTACTCACTCGGTATCGTGATGTTTCAGCTGCGTCATAGCTACCTCCCCTTCCCAAGCCCGACATTACGAGGATTTCCGACGGCGGACCAATTGAAAGAAATGTCGAGTGATCGGCGTCGCGCGACCGGCCATTCCGAAGCCAGGTTTCGGCGACATGCCTTGGACGGGATCATCCAGCGGTGTCTCGAGGCCGATCCGGTTCGGCGCTTTCCCACCGCGCTCGACCTCGCCCAAACGCTGGTGGGCTGCCGCCAATTGCGCCATGCCGAGCGGAATCTGCCAGAGCCAAGTTGGTTCGAGCGTCCCGCTTTCCGCTTCCCCTTGATCTGGCTCGTCGTGCTCGGGCTCGTTCCGCATCTGATCGGAAGCGGCATTCAGATCAGCTACAACTCGCTGCAGATCGTCAGCCGGCTTGATCCGGAGCAAGAACAAGCGTTCATGCAATTGGTGATCGGCTATAACCTGGTGATGTATCCGCTCTGTTCTCTGTGGATGTTTTGTCTGGTTCTCCCCGTATTTCAGGCTTGGCGACGTTGGCAATCGCCCCGACGGTCGGAACAGGACGAGATCGACTCCTTCCGTGGTAAAGCGGTATTGCTGCCCACCCAGTCCGCCGTGGTCGGCTGTGTCGGCTGGTTTCCCGGTGCCATGATCTTTCCCATCGGCATGGCGATCCTGGCAGGCCCGCTTCCCTTCTCCGTCTGGGGACACTTCCTGATTTCGTTTGTGCTGGCTGGCCTGATCTCGGTCACTTATTCCTTCCTGGGGACACAGCTGACGATTCTTCGTTTTATCTACCCTCGAATGTGGAAGAATTTTCGGAATTTCCGGCGTGATGCCGCCGACGAACTGCGGTCGATAAAGCCGCGAGTTCAGGGGTTTCAATGGTTGGCCGGCGTGATTCCCCTCTTGGGGGCCGCTCTGATTGTGGGGGTCAGTCCTCATTGGGAACACGCGGCCGATTACGATGCGTTTCGGATGCTGATCACCTTCCTGATCTTGATGGGCATGGTGGGCGTTCATTTGGCGGCCCAAGTTGATCGCCAGATCTCCCAGATTCTGGCACTCTTTTTAAAGAGTTGATCCGGGGGGCTGCACTTTCGGAAATCGCGTTCGACTTTTTTCTTGGCCGACCGTAACACTCGCGATGGGGTCGCGTAAGAGGACTAACGGCGTGTCACGACGGATGTCCCGTCCCCGCCCCCCCTCGTAGTCTCTCGACGAGAAGGAAACCTGCCATGCGTTCACAAATTCACTCGATCTGCCGCGGAGGATTGCGCCCTGGTTGTCTAATAGTCACCAGCATGCTGGCCATCGGACTGTTCTCTAGCCCCTCGGCCGCCCAGTCCAACCGACTGAATGAAGCCGAACGGTTACTGGAAAGTCGACTGTCGGAAGTCGAAGGAATCCTCCGTCAATTGCCTCTCACCAGCCGTTCCGACGTGACGGGCAATCCGTCCGCACGAGGCGATTTGACGACACCGAGCAGGCCGGCGCCACGCACCTCCCCCTTCTCGGCACAGCGGTCTCGTCCCGAGACGCCGACTGATCCGGAAATGGAATCAGTACCCGAGCGGCATCAAAACGGTCGCGGCTTCTCGATCCCCTCCACCCGGGGGCGTGAAATTGTGGGACGAATCCTGTGGGAAGAGGGGCTCGATGAATTGCGCCATCTCGACTCGCGAGTGCCCGCCGGGAGGCGTGAGTTACCTCAACTGCGTTTCGAAGGTCGTGGCGTCGTGCTCGAAGCAGACGATCTTCGGATCGACACTCGTGACGGGGTGGAGGTCGAGCTGGAGACCCGAGATGGTCGAGTTCGGGTGTCGCAGCGAGCGATTGAGGACTACATGGCGGCCCGCGGGTCCTTTAAGAATCACCAGTATCACCAGGCGCTGCGATCAATCGACTTGGCGGTCGAGAGGATGCCCGAGGAGCTTCGCTTCCGTCAATTTCGGGCCTTGGTTCGTTTCGCGCTGGAGGACTACGCTTCGGCGGCGGACGACATTTACGCGACTTTGGCGGGAGACACGATCTGGGATTGGGCGACGGTTCGAGCCTTCTACGGCGACGCTGGGGAGTACGCCGGGCAATACCAGCGGCTTCAAGAGGCCGCTCGGGATTCTCACAACGAGTCGGCCGTGCCGGTCCTGTTTCTGCTGGCCTACCACCATACCCTGCTGGGCCACCATGACGCCGCTTTGCGAGCGTGGAGGCAGGTGGATCGACTTTTCCCGAACGATCCGGTCGTTGAGGCGCGGATCCTAGAACTGGACGCTCGCCCCGCTCCGGCCCCGTAATTCCCAGTAATTCCCAGTAATTCCCAGTAATTCCCAGTAATTCCCAGGAGAGATCCCGTCATTCCCCGGCGGGGAAAACCGGTTGGGAGCTGGTGGGCAAGGTTCCGATAGCAGCCGCTCCTTCAGCGAAAAATCCGCTCCCACCACGAAAAGCCGCGCATTTCGCGCGGCTTTTTTTTGGTTTGGCGTAACAGTCGGCGTCCTGGTCGTAAGAGCTAGTGAAGCCGGTACTCACTCGAGTCTGGCTGAGAAGAACAGAAGACTTGTTTCAAATGGCGTGTGTACCGAGGAGAGAAGTCATGAAACGTTCGATGAATTCAGTCGTGGCGGCGTTGTTGGGATGGGTTCTCGTCACTTCAGCGATCGAAGTCCAAGCTCAGTTCAATTTCGGCCGATCGGGCCAGCAATCGGGAGGCGGAATTCAAGGGGTTCTCAACCGGGCTCCCAGCACGCCGAGTCAGCCGCGAGGCCAGGGGAATCTTCCGAATTCCAGTTCTCGCAATCTCGGGTCCCGGAATAACAATCGGAACCAGGCCCTTCCCGCCGTCGTCCCCAACTCGACCCGATCGCCCCAAATGAACCTTGGCCGATCTGGCGGCAGGAGTCAGAACCAGGCCGCTGGTAACGCGACGACGCTCCCTTGGTCGCAGTCTGGTCAATCCTCGAGCGGCAATGGGAACCAGACTGCCAACTCGACGACGCTCCCTTGGACACCCCCCGGAAATTCTTCAGGCAACTCCAATAGCTCCCCTTTCAGCATCGGAGCCAATGGCCCTCAGGCGACTTTCGGCGGTCAAGGCTCGCAAGTCACACTGGACGCCCAGGGTGGGGTCGGTATCGGACTGGAGACTCAGGGAGGAACGGGTATTGGAATCGGAGTCAACGGAGGGACGGGAGAGGGGATCGGCAGTAACGGCACCGGAATCGGATACGGTGAGAATGGAGGAGTTGGAATCGGCATCGGCCAGAATGGCGGCACGGGAGTCGGCATTGGAACCGACGGCGGACTCGGGCTCGGAGTGGGACAGAATGGAGGCACGGGCGTCGGCGTGGGAGCCAACGGCGGTGTCGGCTATGGGCGAGGCGTGAACGGGGGCACGGGGGTCGGCGTCGGTCTCGATGGCGGACTTGGAATCGGACGCGGATACAACGGGGGGACCGGCATCGGGATTGGCGAGCAGGGTGGAGTTGGCGAAGGGATCGGGATTAATGGTGGAACGGGTGTCGGGCATGGAGTGGCTGGTGGTTACGGCAAGGGAATTGGCATCAATGGTGGGTATGGAGAGGGAGTGGGGATTAACGGAGGCGTCGGGAAGGGAATCGGAATCAATGGTGGCACGGGTATCGGTACCGGGATCAACGGGGGTTATGGCAAGGGAATCGGTATCAACGGTGGCTACGGAGAGGGAGTGGGAATTAACGGAGGCGTCGGGAAGGGAATCGGCATTAACGGTGGTGAGGGGATTGGTATCGGCGCGGCCGGCGGGACCGGAGTCGGGCTCGGAGTCAATGGCGGCCTGGGCCTGGGGGTTGGAGCGAACGGGGGTACGGGAGTCGGCGTCGGCCTCGATGGTGGCACGGGCGTCGGCGTGGGGGTTCTCGGCGGGACGGCGATGGGAATCGCCGCCGGACCGGGGGCCGTCGCCGACGCCGTGGCTGGACCGGGTCAAGTCGATGTGGACGTGGTCGTGAATCCTTTCCAGTAATTTCCGGAGTAATTTCCGGAGTAATTTCCAGTGTGATTTCCAGTCAATGAGAAGCGAATCGTGTCCCCCTCGGGTTTTCAGGGGGGGGCGACTTCGGACGAGCAGCGACGGCCCTCGGTTTGGAAACAAGCCGAGGGCTGTTCGCGTTCGTAGTGAGGGCTCTTCTGCGAGCCGATGCATCGAGGAAGGAACGAGCCGGGCATGGTCCTTGTTGGTCTGAGGCAGTTGGTCACCCAGGAACTTCTCGAACCTTGAACATGACCGTTCCAAGACGACTGGGGCGTCTCGGCCGTCCACTCGACGAAAGTGTTTGACTCCCCTCGAACGAGGACCTATAGTCGTTTTGGGGAAGCACGGACAGCGGAGTGGGTGATGCGACTCCTGTTTGGCCCGCGCTCCGGCCCCAGCGATCGACCGGCCCGTTTCACGGTGACTCTTTTGACCAGGAGCGTTGACAACATGACATCGCCGACTTTCCGAGTGCTTGCCGTTCATGGAATTGGGAACCATCAGGACAGCGTGGATTGGCAAGGGGATTGGAACGCGACTCTCCGTGGTTCGTTCAGTGCCGTGGGGGCGAGGCTGGCGAATGACTCGGCCGAATTCGTGATGCACGATTCGATCTTCGAAAGGTATCCGGTCACGCCCGAAGCGGCCTGGTCGGCCTTTCGGAGGTTGGCCTGGAGCGGAGTGACCAGTCCATTTCGCCGGCAGCGGTTTTTCGGACAAGTCAACCATTTCCTGCAGTGGTATGCCGGAATGGTGGTGCAGTGGGTGGACAATGAGCGGCTTCGAGCGGAGACGCGGGACCTGCTGCTGGCCGAAATCGAGCGGTACCAGCCCGACATTATCTGTGGCCACAGCCTGGGATCGCTGATCTGCTACGACACGTTGACTCAACCGGCGGGACGACGACTGCTGGAAGATCGCACTTTTGTTTCGCTTGGGTCGCAGATCAACAATGCATTTGTGTCGGGACAATTCCTGGCGGGCAAGGTTTTGCCGCTTGAGCATGGTTTTTGGTACCACCTTTATAATCGCCATGACCGCGTCTTCACGGCCCCGATTTCCATGTCGGCGCCGCACTTTCGGCAGGTGGACACCGAATTTCGTGAAAAAAGCCATGGGGCCGTCGGCTATTTGGGGAACTCCAATACGATCATGAGCGTGTGGAATGAACTCGCTTTTGCCGCTCGGATGCAAACCGCGACTCAGCCTCGGGTCCGCGAGTTCGTGGCCGCTCGGCGAGAACCTCAGCGTCGCGCGTTACTGGTGGGAATCAATGACTACCCCCAACCGGACGCTCGGCTGGAAGGCTGCGTGAATGACGTGTTCGAGGTCAGCAGCGTCCTTCAAGAGTGTGGATTTGACGCGGACGACATTCGAGTGGTCTTGGACGACCGGGCGACGAAACGGGGGATCATGGAGCGTCTGGATTGGCTGCTGGCCGATGCTGGACCGGGAGATCAGTTGGTTCTTTCCTTCAGCGGTCATGGGGCCCAACTTCCGGTCTATGATTCATCGGGGCGAGTGGAACATAAGATGGAGTGTCTTGCTCCGCATGACTTTGATTGGTCCGAGGAGCGTTCGATCACGGACGAGGACTTTTTTGAGTTATATAGTCAGTTGCCGTATGACACGAGTTTTGTGGTGCTTCTGGATTGTTGTCATTCGGGAGGGATGGCTCGAAGTGGAGGTCGGGTCATTCGTGGGTTGACGCCGCCGGACGACATCCGCCATCGGATGTTACGTTGGGACCGGGATCATCAGATGTGGGTTCCTCGCGACTTTCGTCCGCTGCACGAGGAGATGGCTCAGAACCATGAGTACGGCCCCGATTTCGTGGGTTATACGGGAGACACGATGCGGTTGGGCGCCGCCATGCCGCTCCGGACTCTCACGAATGCTCGGTTCGACCAGGTCACTCGGGAACGGGGGCACGAAGGTCCCTACATGCCGTTGATTCTCCATGCGTGCCATGAGGACGAGTTTGCCTATGAGTATCGGCATGGGGTGACCAGTTATGGAGCGTTCACGTATGTGTTGGCCAAGGTGTTGCGTGAATTTCAGCGGGTGAGGGGGACGTCGATTCTGTTCGAGGAGTTGGTGGATCACGCCGCGGAGGAATTGGATCGATTGGGATACGAGCAATCGCCCGACATTGTCGGTCCCGAGCGTCGC
>JBJHCD010000029.1:0-7406 GCA_050485845.1 Pirellulaceae bacterium
TGCTGGGCCAGCTGACGTGCCGCTTCCGGATCGGCGTCCGTGTAAAGCCGGAAGTGGGGCGTGGTGACTTGATGATACTGCCTGGCGGCCAAGCCGATTGTCGCCATCGCCGCCCGGCCGCGAACCACCGCGATCAAATCCCCAGGACGGCTCCAGCCCCGGGATGACTTCCGGTACCCGAGAATGGCTCGTGCCGGTTGATGATCAGGGTCCTCGTGCAAGACTTCATGTAGCAGGGCATAGGCCTCCGCCGGATAAAGCTCGGCCGACTCTTCCGCCAGCTCAAAAAGACGCTCGGCCTGTTGGCGGCGAACGTTCATGAAGTGACGGCGCCAATGTTGCCGGGGTGGCTGCTGGGGTGACAAGTCACGGTCGGCCGAGGATTCACCATCCCGTGGGCCGGACGGTTCATCGACCGGATCATCTTCCTGCTCGTCCTGGCGTGGACCGCTTCCGGGCAGAAACAAGTAATCGCGTCGGGAGTCGCGCGGGATTGGCCAGCGGCGAGTGGTCTCGGCCTGCTCGTTTAGGCCGAGCTGTTCGGCCCGCTCGGCGAGCTGACCGAGGCGCTCGGCGAACTGTCGGTCCATCGCCTGACGCCGGCGCCAGGGATGGTCATCGCCTGGGGGCGTGGGGGCCTGGGCGCGAGCAGATCCCCCATCAACAAATGGCTCGCCCGAGAACGCGACATGTAGCCAGGTCGCAAGTAACCAGGCCATCAGTAATTTGAGTAAGTGAACTCGGACAGCCGGCACGCGACGCGGGAGGGTTCCGCCACGATGGCTTGAATTCCCGCTCGAGTGACAGGTTCCAGACCGCACGACCCCCTCACGACGATTCCAACTCGGACAATTCCAACTCGTCTGGCACCACCGCTGCCACGGAGCGAAACGGAGCGGAAGGGGACGGACCTTCGTCCACCAACCGCTCCAGAATCGAATCGCGAAAAGTTTAGCCTTCGAATGCCGCATCAAACGCGCGTCCACTGGCCGAGAAGTCCATCCGCCGAGTGAACTCGCAGGCCTCGCGGGCCCCGAATTCGCGGTCCATGCCCGAGTCTTCCCATTCGATCGAAAGTGGGCCACTGTACCCAATTTCGTTCAGGGCGCGGACGATTTCTTCAAAGTTCACTCCACCTCGCCCCGGACTCCGGAAATCCCATCCACGGCGTGAGTCGCCGAAGTTCAAATGACTGGCCAGGATGCCCGAACGGCCGTTGAGCGTGGTGATCGCATCCTTGATGTGGACATGATAAATCCGATCCGGGAACGCTCGGATGAATTCCACGGGGTCGACTCCCTGCCAGTGCAGATGGCTGGGGTCGAAGTTGAAGCCGAACTCCTCTCGACGATCCAGCACCTCCAAGGCCCGCTGGGCGGTATGGATATCGAAGGCGATCTCGGTTGGATGGACTTCCAACGCGAATTTCACTCCGCATTCTCCAAAGACATCGAGAATGGGGTTGAATCGCTCCGCCAGCAGATCGAATCCGGCATCGATCATCTTGGGGGGAACGGGAGGGAAAGAGTAGAGGAGGTGCCAGATGCTGGACCCGGTGAAGCCGTTCACCACGCTGACACCGAACTTCTGGGCGGCTCGAGCCGTCTTTTTCAGTTCATCCACCGCTCGCTGATTGACGCTTGCCGGGTCGCCATCACCCCACACGTAAGGAGGGAGGATGGCCTTGTGCCGCTCGTCAATCACATCCAACACGGCCTGACCGACCAAGTGAGCACTGATGGCGTGACACTGTAGTTCGTGGCGGTCGAGCAGGTCGCGACGGTTCTGGCAGTAACCCTCGTCGGCCAACGCCTTGTCGACTTCGAAGTGATCCCCCCAGCAGGCGAGTTCGATCCCGTCGTATCCGAACTCCTTGGTCTTGCGTGCCATCTGCTCAATCGGGAGATCCGCCCACTGGCCAGTAAACAGGGTGACCGGTCGCGCCATGCTCTTTTCTCCTATGGGTGCTTTCGTATTCCGCTAGTCCTTGAGTGTCAGGTGAGAACCGGCCATTGTGTCCCCAACGGCCCCATCTTGCAACTCCGCCTCGGTCCGACCTTTCCTTGGCCTTGACTCCTCTTCCGGTCTCGGGCTCGCGCCCGCCGGATTCCAGCTCAATACGGAAACCGAATCCACATCGGATCCAAACGAGCCTCACCAAACCTTCATCGTTATCCGCCAACCTCCGAGCATTCCGCGACTCTGCTGGACTGGCATGATTCGCTACTTGCCAGATAAGGGAGGGGAGTTTCCAATGGTCAAGTGTCTCCGAAACAGGCCCTGATCCAGGCTTGCCGACATGTGCCGAGTCAAGTTCGGCGTTGGGTAGGCGATTGGGGCGGTTTCACGTCCAGTGCCTTCCCCTCCCATTGGGCTGCTCGCCCCTTTTCGCTCGAACTCCAAGCTGAGAAAGGAACTTCGCTGATGGCCACGCAGGAGCAAGCGACCAAAAACACCACCTCCTTGGGCTCTCCCATTGCCCGAACGCGAATTGCCCAATTTCGTGATCGTTTGGGAAGTCTGACCTTCATCCAGGCCAGGGACCTGTTGGGAGAAGAAGGGGGGAGTTTGCTGCGTGACGGGGCGATCCGATTCGAGATTAACACGGACCGAGATGTCTATTTGGGAAATGACCTTTATCGAGTTCGCATCTTCGATCCGGATCAACCGGGCGCCGCGGTGATCACCACGATCACGCAAATGGCGGGTCGGGACCGCCGTCTGCTGCTGCAGTGCGATCATTGCGAGGGTGCATGCCATCACTTGGGGGCCGCACTGGATCATTTGCTTCAAGCAAAGACGGAACTCGGTCTGGCTCAACCCCCCGATCCCTCGGTGCCGCTCGAACATCTGACGCCCGAGGAGTTGGTGGAGCGAGCGTTGGCCGAGCGTCGGCAGCGGGCCGCCGAGGAGCGGATGACGCTCCGGGCCCTGGACGCGAGTCGTCCTTGGTCCGATTACACGCTGACCAGTCTGAATTCAGGACGCAGTTATCGGGTGGCGCTGAGGGGATTTGAGCTGGGGGTCTCTTATTGCTCCTGCCCGGACTTTCGCACGAATCACCTGGGAACCTGCAAGCATATCCTGCATGCGCTGGAGAAAGTCAAGAAGCGATTTCCGCAACGAGTGCTCGCCAAACCCTATGAGAGGCGGAACGTCTCGGTCCGAGTCGACTATGGGCCCGAGGGAGGTCTCCGCTTCAATCTTCCTCGGCGGCCGAGCGACACGGTACGGGAGTTCGTCGGTCCCTATGGCGAACAGTCCATGCAGGACGCTCACGACGCGATCATCCGAGTGAAACAGCTTGAAATGAAGGGGATTCCGGTCCATCTCTATCCGGACGCGGAACAGTGGATTCAGACTCGTCTGGTCCAGCATCGGCTGCGAAAGGAGACCGAGAAAATCCGTCAGAACGCCGCTCGGCACGAACTCCGCACCTCACTCCTAAAGGTCCCCCTCCTCCCCTATCAGCTCGACGGAATCGCGTTTGCCGTGGGTGCCGGGCGAGCGGTCCTGGCGGATGACATGGGGCTGGGGAAAACGATTCAAGGGATCGGCGTGGCGGAACTGTTGGCTCGACTCGCCGACATTCAGCGAGTTCTGGTGGTTTGCCCGGCCTCGCTGAAAAGCCAATGGCGAACCGAGATTGCTCGCTTTTCGGATCGCTCCTCGAAGATCATTCTCGGCTCGCAGAAGGAGCGGGAACTGCAGTACCAGACTGACGCCTTTTTCACGATTTGCAATTATGAGCAGGTGCTACGGGACCTGCGGTTTATCGAATCCATCCCCTGGGATCTGATCATTCTGGATGAAGGGCAACGGATCAAGAATTGGCAGTCGAAAACCAGCCAGGTGATCCGGTCGCTCGACGGAACCTTCCGGCTGGTTCTCAGCGGCACGCCGCTCGAAAACCGGCTCGACGAACTCTACACCGTCGTGCAATTCGTCGATGAAACTCGGCTCGGGCCGGCACACCAGTTCTTCCATCGCCATCGGGTGGTGGATGAGAATGGAAAGGTGCTGGGCTACCAGAATCTGGATCGGCTCCGCGAGGATCTCAAGCCGATTCTTCTGAGACGCACGCGTAGCGAGGTCGCTCGCCAACTTCCCGAGCGGACGGATCAGATCATACGAATTCGGCCGACGGCGGAACAGCTGGAAATCCATACGAACCATCTTCAAGTTGTCCAGAAGATCATTCGCAAACGCTACCTCACCGAAATGGACCTCTTGCGGCTGCAAAAATCGCTGCTCTGTTGTCGCATGGTGGCCAATAGCACGTTCCTGGTGGATCAATCCGAGCCGGAATACAGCACGAAGCTGGAGCGGCTTCAGGAGTTGCTGGAGGGACTACTGATCGATCCCACTCGGAAGATCATCCTGTTCAGCGAATGGAAGCGGATGCTCGACCGGATTGAAAAGCGGCTCGACGGGACCGGTGCCGAATATGTGCGGCTGGATGGGAGCGTCCCTCAGCGAACTCGCCCCACGCTGGTTCGGCGGTTCCAGGAGGATCCCGAGTGTCGCCTGATTCTGATGACCAACGCGGGGAGCACGGGGCTCAACCTGCAAGCCGCCAATACGGTGATCAATGTGGATCTCCCTTGGAATCCAGCGATCCTCGAACAGCGGATCGGCCGAGCACACCGCATGGGTCAGGAACAACCCGTGATGGTCTATAAGCTGGTCAGCGAGGAAACGCTGGAGGAGCGTCTGTTGGAGACGCTGAACGCCAAACAGAATCTCGCCTGGGCCGCCTTGGATGTCGATTCGAACGTCAACGAAGTCGAGCTTCACGGGGGAATGGATGAATTGAAACGTCGTTTGGAGAAGCTGATAACCGATCCGATCGATGCCCCGATTGATGGCAGCCGACAGCGGAAAGTCGAACAGGAAGCCGAGGAGATTCAATCGCGTCGCGAGCGAGTGGCCGCGGCGGGAGGGCAACTGCTGGGATCGGCCTTGCAGTTGGTCGGGGAACTGATGGGATCCGGCCACCGTCCACCTCCCGATCCGGCCGCCGTGGAACAACTGCAGGCCGGTTTGGCCGAGAACGTACAGCGAGACCCCCAGGGCCGACCCCAACTGACTTTCACCTTGGAAAACGATCAGGCCCTGCAGGATCTCGCCCAAGCGCTGGCTCGACTCCTCATCCCTCCCACCGATACTTCATCGTGAAATGTCCGTAGGAGACGTGGCTCATGCTGATTCGCCAGCTGAATCGGGTTTACTTTCTCACGAGCAGCCTGTTGGTCATCTTGCTGGTGATCATTTCGGGCTTTCTGACGACCGCTCGAACCAGGCAGCATCAACAGCAGGAACTTCACCTCCAGGGTCAGGAATTGGCGGCCGACTTGGTTCGCGTCTCAAATGACCTGACTCGATTGGCCCGCAACTACGTCCACACGGGTACCTCTCAGTATGAAGAGCGATACTTCGAGGTGCTCGGGCAGTACGCCGGTGTGGCGGTCGAGGTCCGAGCCGGACTCCGTCGCTGGACGATTTCGGACGGCGATACGCCCATCCCCCATCCCTCTCCCCCCCATTCCGACTCGGTCTCGCCCTGGGACGAACAGCTTCAACAACTGGGCCATGCCCCCTCCGACCTCAAGTCATTCCAGGCGATTCATCAACTCTCTCATCGACTGGTGGAACGGGAGTTGGAGGCGTTTCATGCTGTTCGAGGGTTGTTTCCCAACGATCAAGGGGAATATGTTCTGGTGGGAGACCCGGATCTGCCCGCCGCCAGGGAGATCGTGTTCGCATCGGATTATCTGGATGCGCGCGAAACTCTCGACAACACGCTTCAAGAACTCGACTCCTGGCTGCATGACCAGGCGCGGGTATCGGCGAAATCAGTCGACCGGCGTGTCGCCTTCTGGCTGACTTCCCTCTTGGTCACTTTGGGGGTTACGCTTACTTGGCTGGCGGCGTCTTACTTCGTGGTTCGGCGCAAAGTCGCACTACTGACGGAACTGGAGGCTGCCACGCGGCATGTCCGCCGGGGAGAGCCGATTGCCCTTCCCGAGGACGCTCCTCGGGACGAAATCGGCCAGCTGGCTCGAGCCTTCGCGGCAGCTCAGACTGAACTGGACCGACTGTTTCTCCAGTCGTTCAACTTGATGGCCGTCTTGGGGGCCGAGGGAGAGTTCCTGCGGGTCAACCCCTCGTGGAATCGGTCACTCGGATTTTCACAGCGGGAGCTAATGGGCTTGTCGTTCCCCGACCTGGCTCATCCGGATGATCGAGCCTCCGTGGTGGCGGCCCTTCGGCGGGCCAAATCGGGAGTTCCCACGGTCTCATTCGAAAGTCAGGCACGGGACAAGGAGGGGGTTTTTCATTGGAGCCTCTGGAATCTTACCGCTGATCCGGAGCGTGATGAATTGATCCTGATTGGACAAGACATCACGCCTCAGAAACAACTCGAAATCGCGCTGCAGGAGGCCAAGGTAGCGGCCGAGTCGGCCAGCCGAGTGAAGGGGGAGTTTCTGGCCAACATGAGCCACGAGATTCGGACTCCGATGAATGGAATCGTCGGATTGACCGACCTTTTGCAGCGGACGACGTTGACGTCGGAACAGCGGCAGTACGTGGAGGGCGTCAAGCTATCGGCCAAAGCTCTGTTGTCCATCATCAACGACATCTTGGACTTTTCGAGAATCGAAGCGGGCCGTTTGGAACTGGAAGCTGTCGAGTTCAATCTGCGTGATGAGCTGGACGGCACGCTCAAGGTCTTGGCGGCCAGTGCCCATGCCAAGGGTTTGGAGTTGTTAAGCGATATCCGTCCGGATGTTCCTCGGCATGTCATCGGCGACCCGACTCGACTGCGTCAAATACTCGTGAACCTGCTGGGGAATGCCTTGAAGTTCACTCACCGAGGTGAGGTCGTGCTGACCGTCGAGCGTCTAGCCGACGAGGCGTCCGCCCAGGAGACGGAAGGAGTCGAGTCCTCTGGGGCCGAACGATCCGGGGCCAAGTTGTTGGAGTCCGAGTTGTTGGCAGCAAAGTTACCGGCGGGCCAGACGGCGGGGGGACCGCGAAGCGAGAACTCGGGGGAATTCCGGCTCCGGTTCGCCGTGCGGGACACCGGAATTGGAATTCCGCCGGAAAAGCATGCACACATTTTCGAGCCGTTCCACCAAGTGGATGGCTCCACCACTCGAAATTATGGAGGCAGCGGATTGGGCTTGCCGATTTGTGCGAAGTTGGTGCGAATGCTGCGGGGGAGGATTTGGGTTGAGAGTCAGTTGGGAGAAGGGAGCACTTTTTATTTCACCGCCAAGTTCGCCGTCTCGCCGGTCGAGGATTCCGACGTCTCGGAAGTTCCCGCCAAGCTGGCACAAACGCGCGTTCTCGTGCTGGACGATAATGAGACGAGCCGCAAGGTTCTTGGAGAAATGCTGAAG
>JBJHCD010000029.1:7416-15002 GCA_050485845.1 Pirellulaceae bacterium
GCTCCCCGCCTGATCGATGGGGGGAAACTCTTGCGAGCCGAGCCGATCGACGAGGTGAAGGCGAGCGATTTGGTGATTGCCGATCTGACCCTTCCCGATCTGGATGCTCCAGCGGTGCTGGAGCGGCTACGGCCGTACCTGCCGGTCGATCTTCCGGTGGTCGCGTTGCTCAGTCCCACGGTCCAGCCCGACGAAGTCCGGCGTTGTCACGCATTGGGAGCGGCCGCGTTTCTGTTGAAACCCCCTCGCCCCTCCGACCTGCTCGACGCCATCACGATCGCCCTGGATCGCGCAAGCCCCGCCGGCCCCCCGGCCGAGTTGCTGGCTTCGCTGGCACCTCCCCCCGTGACTCCCGAAAAGTTGGAGGACATGAATCGACTGGACCTAACCGAATTCAACGTTGCCGATAAGGGCGGAACGAGGCGTCCCGTGCGGATTTTGGTGGCCGAAGACAATGCGATCAACCGCTTGGTGGCCGTCCGCACGCTGACGCTGGCCGGCCATGCCGTTGAAACCGCCATTGATGGCCAGGCGGCGCTGGAAATGCTTCAGCGGAAATCGTTCGACCTGGTGCTGATGGATGTTCAGATGCCGATCATGGGAGGTTTCGAGGCCACGGCCCGAATTCGTGAATGGGAAAGCGAACGCCGTGACGGCCGACGACTTCCCATTATCGCGCTGACGGCCAGTTCCATGAAGGGAGACCGTGAGCGATGCCTGGAAGCGGGAATGGATGGCTACCTTTCCAAGCCGATGCAGACAACTCAATTGCTGGAGGCGGTCGATCACTGGGTCGGTTCTTCCGTGGTAGCTTCCGTTGCCGAGTCGCCTGTCGCCTCTCCTTCACCGAATGGGCAGTCCAACGGATTGGAGGCGACCTCGCATTCCGACTTAGGCACGAATTGCGACTCAACGACACTGCCTGACAAAGTCACACAACTTCGTCCCAGCAGCGACTCGCCGTCCGATAAGTACTCCGTCGAGGAGAACCGACCTGCTCGGGAGAAGGAGGTTCCGACGCAGTGGATGGAGACGGATCCGCTCTATCAGCGGGAGATTGCGGAAATGTTTTTGGAAGACTGTCCCGTTTCCTTGCAGGCAATTGCCATGGCAATTACAAACCGAGATGGACCGAAACTCCGCGCGGCGGCACAATCCTTGAAGGGTTCAGCGGGAGCTTTCCGCGATCGGGCGGCCGTGGCCGCGGCCGCCCGACTGGAAATCATCGGTCGTCAAGAAGATTGGAATCAGGTAGAAAGTGCTTGGAACGGCCTCCAGCAGGAGATGGCTCGTCTCTCCGCCGAACTAAACCATTTCCTCGAAGTGACTCAATCCACGAACATTATCGACCAAGGTGGAACCGGTGCCTAATCCCATTCGCGTCTTGCTGATTGAAGACAACCGCATTGAAGCTCGCCAGACCCAGCAGTGGCTATTGGCGGGCAAGGGGGAGGAATTCGCGATTGATTGGGCTGATCAGTTGGCAGTGGGAATGCAATTCCTGGGAGATCAGCAGTGCGATCTCGTCCTGTTGGACCTGAACCTCCCCGATAGTCGCGGATTTGCCACCTTCGAGAAACTTCATCAACAATTTCCCCAAGTTCCCGTGATCGTGCTGACCGGTCAGGATGATGAAGAACTGGGAGCGAAGGCGGTCGAGCTAGGGGCGCAGGACTATTTGATCAAGCATGAGGTGGATGGTCCGAAACTGACTCGAGTCATTCGCTACGCACTCGCTCGACATCGCTCCCTGGTGGAAGCTCTGGCGAAGTCCCAAGATTCGGCGGGCAAGGTCATCAGTTTCCTGGGAGCGAAAGGTGGGGTCGGCACGACGACGGTGGCCCTGAACGTGGCCGCCTCGCTCGCTCGACAACGCAAGTCGGTGATTCTGGTCGAACTTCGTACCTCCTTTGGTTCCATTGCCTATCATCTGAAGCAAGAACCTCCACGGAGCCTGATGTCGCTGCTGGCACTTCCTCCCGAGCGGATTGGGGAGCGGGAGTTGCAAAGCGTTCTCTGCCGCGGTCCCGGCGACATGCGTATTCTCTACGGTCCACAACCAGCCGAAGGTTTTTTGCCCCTCGACCCCGAGTCGGCCGAAGCGATCATTCTGGGGCTGGCACGCATGGCCGACTATGTGATTATCGATCTTCCCAGCATGTTGACCGCGGGGACTCAGGGAGTCATCCCCCTTTGCCAATTCGTGGGGCTGGTGACCGAGCGAGAACCCTGCTCCATCGCCTGCGGGCGAGCCGTCCATGACCAGCTTCAGTCTTGGAAAATGGGAGGGCATCTCGTCGGAGCGGTCGTGGTCAATCGGACGATCTACCCCTTGATGCCCGAGTTGCGAGAGATTCGGGAAAAGATGGAATGCGATATTGTGGCGGTCATGCCATCGGCCCCTGTTGTTTGCATGAAGGCGCAAGAGGGAGGGAGCCCGGTCGTGCTGTCTTCGCCCGAGCATGAACTCAGCATCACCCTGTCGGAGTTGGCCAAGAACGTGACGGCGGATCAGGTCGCGACTCTGAAATTCTAATCCGTACCGATTTTGGTCGCCGCGCCCCGTGCGAAGCGGGAGAGTTCAAGAACTGGAAATCTCTCCCCTCACTCCCCCGCTTACTCGACCAGGAAAATCTGATTCGATCGGCCGATCAGGTCACCGCCGTCGAGAATCGTGACGTTGCCTTGTCCGGTGGTGACAATGTTTCCGACAACGAATTGAGCGTTGTAGATCCCCTGGCCGGCGATCTTTAAAGAAGCCCACTTGGCATAGATGGTTCCTCGGAGATTACCCGGCGCACTGTTCCCCTGAATGCTGAATTCCCGAGTGTTCAGTCGCCGCTGATAGAATAACATGCCGTGGTAGGGGCTGCTGGGGTTGTCATAGGCGGAGAATTTGAGCCCCGCGTTGATGGTCGCCGAGGAAAAGCTGACATTTCCCGCTGCGGGAGGCTTGGCGTCGTAGTCCAGGATATCGGGGTATCCGGTCATGACGTCGTAGTCATTGCCGGTCAGGTAAAACATAACGCCGTCCGCGACGACATTCTGTTCAGTGATCGTCAACGCGCCTCCGCGAATGATGTAGATCCCAGGAGCGAGCGTGACGGTCCCACTGTTGATTCTCAAGGATGAGTAGACGCCGGGTTGTAGAGTTGTGGTGACATTTCCCGAGACATTGACCGAACCTCGGTCCGTCGAATCGGCTCCATTGGCCACCGTGGGGGGAGGGAGGTAGGCGAAGGGATCGGGCTGGGGAACCGAATTGGCCTGGAGCGGAGTTCCGGTCAAGGTTGTATCGAAGTGGTGGAAGTTGGAGGGGTTGTTGACTCCCCCCACGGTCCGGAGGGTGGTGGCTCGAAATGTCGAGTTATTGCTGACGCTCGCCGCAACCCCATTGTTGCCGTTAGCCACCGGCATGCTGAATTGGTCTACTCCCCCTCCTTCGGAATTCACGGCCACTGGGCCGCTGACGATCATGGAGCCTCCGCCGCCCACGTCGATTCCGGGTCGAGCGTCCGGGTTCAGCGCGACGACTCGGGCCGGAGAACGAATGGGCCGGTAGCCGGCGACCGAACGGCCGACCACGGACTGGTTCCGGTTAATGCCAAGTACTTGGATAAAGATCGTGGGGGAGGGACGGGAGACCAGAACTTCCGCATATTCCCAGTTCCCAGCATGGGGCCCCGAACTGGGAGGAATATTCACCGCCACCTCGGCGTTTGCCACTCCATTATGCTGACGAACATACGTGGTCGCGCTGTTGGTCGCCACGCTCGCGGAGCGTCCGGCCAACAAGTCCCTGGCCGCCGCCAGGGCCCCCGCGTCGGCGGCGTTGCGTGTCTGTCGATGGGCGGCCATCAAGAGGCCACTATCAATGACCATCCCCACCATTCCCAGCAGCACCGGAAGTATGATCGCCACCACGGCCAGGACTGCTCCCGCCTGTGGTTTGCCGCGTCGACGTTGCCGTATCATCGTCTCCTCCATCGAGCGTATCGATTGCTCGTTGCTCGTTTAAACCGGCCGACTCTTGTTATTCGTGAATCAATGGGAGATGGGGTTGATGACCTGCCAGGACAGCAGATCACCAACCCCGAGCCATGATGCGCTGCTGGACCTCGCGACCTGATCGGGTCAGTCGCGAAAAACGTCCGGCCCTCGCTCCCATGCTGCTCTAGCTCTCCTCATGGTTCGAAAGTATCCAAAAACTTTATTCAGCCATGCGTCGGCTTCCCAAGTGGTTGCTCCTGACGAGGCAAGAGTGGGTTGCTTGTCGGTGGTTGAGGGTTAGTAATAGGTAATCACGGGCTGCAAATGGACCGCTCCGCTGACATTTCCTCGCAAAGTTCGAATCGGGGGAAGAGACGAGTGGGCGGGACCGGCAGTCGCATCGACCGGTTCCACCAAACCCGACTCCGCGCGGGCTCTGGGGCTCTGAGGCGTGGGGGACGGGGCCGCTTGGGCGATGATCTCCGCCACCTCCTCGTCACCGAGGATCCCTTCTTCACCGATCGCCAATTCTTCGCCGCCGGTCAATTGAGCGAAGACGGGATTTCGAAGGCCGGTGAGCGTGGCGGCTTCCGAACTCCCCTTTTCCTGGTCGGTGGGGTTGCGCAGCGCCAAGCTGAGCGTTCCCTTGTTCTGTCCCAGGTTCAACCGGGCAGCTTCGCCGGGTGTCACCAACAGCGTTACCGAACGGAGTTCTCGGGGATCAACGACGTTCTCCGTCGGAGCGTCGATTCGTTGATCCACCGCCAGTATTTCCACGTTTTGAAGTAGGGTCAGCGTGCCGCTTCCTCCAGTCACGTCATCCTGTCCGGTGTAGTTGAGCGTCACCAACACATCGACCGTGTCGCCTGGGAGAATGAAACCGGCCATTCCCGTGGAGACATTGGGAGTCTGAATCGTAACGGCTCGCATTCCCGGAGGAATCAAGGCCGCCATGCCACGTCCGGAACCTCGGGCCGCCAGCTTGGTTTCCAGAAGAGGTTCGTTCGCCAGCAAGGGGATGGAGACGCTTCGTTCCAGAGCTTCCTCGAGGTTGGTGATCGCCCCCGGCGGAATGAGGTCTTTCGGCCAATCTCGGAGGGAAAGCACATCCTCCTTGAGACTTGTCCCGCGAGAGACATTCTGCGTCACAAACACAATCGGGGTAGTTTCTGCTTCCGCCGTTCGAGCGGACTGCTGGGAGACGACCAGATAGACCCCCATGGCCGCCGACAGCCCGAACACCATCGCCAGCATTCCAATAATCAGGGTGCGCAATTGCATGGGAGTCTCTCCCTCGCGTTCCAATTCCGAGCCGTTCCCTCGCTAGAAAAACGGCCCTGGAGAACGATTCTCCATTCTGGCCGAGCCCCTCCAGTGTGTGGCTAATCAGGACGACTGCAACCGCCGTGCCGGATTACGGAGGGGAATGCGTCCCGGAGCGGGATTTGGTTGTAAATGCCGAGCAGCAATCAACTTGCTGGCCGGTCGATTCTGCTACTGAAATCGCGATTTCCGAAGGTTTCGAGGAGCGCGGACCACGTGGGCTCGGGGCCGTGGTCGCGAGGGACCACCCTGGGCACGGGGAGGTCGATCAGGACTCGTCCGACAAATCGTCGTCGTCTTCCTCTTCGGAAGCTCCGGGTGAGCGGACGGATCGTTCGATAGTGATGCCGAGTGTCTTCAATTTATTCCGGAGGCTCCGGCGAGTGATGCCCAGGATTGCCGCGGCTCGCAACTGATTCCCGTCCGTATGCTGAAGAACTCGCTTCAGCAGATAAGTTTCGGTCTTATTGAACCATTCGTAGTACAAGTTGGTCGATTGCTCCTTTAGGCGGTCCTCGACGAATTGTTCCCACTCGCTGTCGCCTGAACTTGAGTCGCCGTGAGTCGAGCTGGAACCGGGGCCCTGTTCCAGTACCGGCACCTCGCCTCCCCGGCGGACGACTTCCGGCAGGAATTCGGGGAGCAGGATTTGTCCCACGGCGGGAAGGAGCGACTGCCGAATGACACTCTGCAGTTCGCGAAGATTCCCTGGCCAGAGGTACCGCGCGAGAATCTCCTGTGTTTCCGGCGCCACTCGCCGAATGTCTCGTCCCATTTCGCGATTGAAACGACCGATGAAATGGTCGACCAGACCAGGCAGGTCCTCGGTCCGTTCGCGGAGGGGGGGGAGTGTGAGCGTGAAGACATTGAGTCGAAAATAGAGGTCGTTCCGAAATTGGCCCTCGGTCACCATTTCCTCGAGATTGCGGTTCGTGGCCGCAATGACCCGCACGTTGGTTTGAATGGTCTCCATACCCCCGACTCGTTCAAATTGCTGCTGCTGCAGCACTCGCAACACTTTGCTCTGCGTCAGCCAGGGCATGTCGCCGATTTCGTCCAGAAACAGTGTTCCGCCATTGCACTGTTCGAACTTGCCGATCCGTTTTCGATCCGCGCCGGTAAACGCGCCTCTCTCATGGCCGAACAGTTCACTTTCCAGTAGAGGCTCCGGGATCGCCGCGCAGTTGATGGCGACGAAAGGGCCGCGGGCTCGTCGGCTGTGACGATAGATTGCCTGGGCGACCAATTCCTTGCCGGTGCCGCTCTCGCCACGAATCAAGACGATCCCATCCTGTGGGGCCAGGCGGCCGATCATCTTGTAAACTTCCAGCATGGCGGGGCAGCGCCCCACCATCACCTCGGTATTACTGGTTTCCAGCGGCGGATCATTCGACGCGGTCTGCATCTGCCGCATCGACACGCCGATTTCCAGGGCCTGCTGAATGACTTCCCGAATCTTCGAAAAGGAGAAGGGCTTGGGGACATACTCGAAGGCCCCCAACATCATGGCTGTGATCGCCGTCTCGGTTGTCCCCTGCCCAGTCATCAGGATGACTGGAACTCGATCATCCTGACCATGAATCCGCTGGAACAATTCCAATCCGGAGAGATCCGGAAGGTAAATGTCCAAGAGGATTGCATGCGGCATTTCCGAGGCGATCTTCTCCAGGCCGTCGGCCGCGGTTTCAGCCGTCACCACTTCGATTTTCATTGCCTCGAGCCCCGGCCGCAGTGCCGAGGCGATCGCCGGCTCATCGTCAATAATCAACAACTTGGTCATGAGAGTGATCGTCGCTGAAACGAATAGGAACTGGGAAAAGATCCCCGGAACGGACGGGGACCATGGTTGAGTACCTGGGATTATGTGGGGCGGGGTGGAGACTCGCGATGGACGGGCAGAAAAACCGAGACTCGTGTCCCTTCGCCTTCGGTGCTTTCAATCTGAAATGCTCCACCGCGTCGAGTCACCAAACCTTGGCAGGTGGCCAACCCCAGCCCCAAACCCATTCCCTTGGCATTCGACTTGGTGCTGAAGTAGGGCTCGCCTGCTCGAGCCAGAACCTCCGCCGGCATTCCCGTTCCGGTGTCGGCGACCAGAATTCGAACATACCGGCCTGGAGCGGGCGCCGTGCCGTCGGACCGGGGCGATTCCTCAATGACCACATTCTCACATTCGACAGTCAGTGCTCCCCCGTCGGGCATGGCGTCTCGAGCGTTGGCGGCCAGTGCCATCATGACCTGGAAAATCTCCGCCGGATCTCCGGCAATAGTCC
>JBJHCD010000029.1:15012-16072 GCA_050485845.1 Pirellulaceae bacterium
GTCCAGGGGACGTCCGGCAACATCAATCGAAGTTGGATGGTCTTGGGAAGTGAGAACCGCAGCAGTTGCTCCAGACGCCGCATCGTCTCCGCCATGTCGATCTCTCGGTCTTCCGTTACCTTCCCCCAGATGAACATCTGAAGTTGACGCACTGCCTCGGCTGCTCGCCGACTGCTTTCCACCAGTCCATCCAGCAAGCCCTGATTCTCCCCTCCTTGCTCGTCCTCCGCGAGCATCTCCGCCGCGATCATGATCGGGGTCAGCAGGTTGTTCAGCTCGTGGGCCATGGGGCCGGCCAGGCTTGCCACACTATCCAGGCGTCGCGAACGCTGGAGCATTTCTTGCTGCTGGCTGGCCAGACGCCGTAGTTCCGCCCGCTCGAGCGCTCGGGCCACGATCGGACCGAGGGACTGAGGAAGGTTGGCGGGCCAGAGATCCGGACTTCCCGGTTGGCCAAAGTCGAACGGAGGAAGGCCGTCGTCCTCGTTGACCCGAAGGATACAAGGAAGGCTTGAGGCTCGCTGCCGCACGAGGTCCACGATCTCTCGTTCCGAGGCCGTCATCTCGGGCCAGTCAATGACCAGCAAGTCCCATCGTTCGGACGAGTCGAGTTGTTCACGCAGTTGGGCGACGGAGGAGGCTTCCGTCACCACGGCAGGATGCCCGGCGGATTCCAAGTCCCGCACGATCCCCCGGGAACTTTCCGGCGATTTGGAAAAGAAGAGAATTGCCATGCGATCAGCCATCTTCGATTTCCACACCCCACATCATGTCCGTTAAATGTCGATCAACTTGAAAGTCCCGAATAGCGTCCCTGGGAATCGGCAGCCCCGACGCGGCGTATGTTCGTCCCTAGTTTACACCATCAGTGTCCCGTTTCCCCCCTCCGAACACCGACTTCTTGGAAACCGTTGTTTTGGGCGGGATTCCAACTCGGCAAACTGACCGCGTCCGATTGTTCCGGCTAAAGTGATTGCAATGGCCGTGACGATAGCCAGGAAGTAGCGGAATGCTAGGGTTGTCGAGGTTGAGGGCATTGCGATGATTGTGGATCCCCGGG
>JBJHCD010000030.1:0-663 GCA_050485845.1 Pirellulaceae bacterium
GTACCGGGCCGAGAAACAGGATCTGGGAGCCATGGTCGGGCTAAAGCCACGGATGCTTGACGACATTCCCTTCGATGTCCAACCACAACCCGTGGAAGTCCCTCGCGAAGAGGCCTCGCCCTTCTTTCCCGCCGCACTGGGAGCCGATCGGCAACGCGATCAAGGTCGCCTGCGGTAGCCGAATGGAGTTTCGCCACCCGGACATCCATCAGAGGGCGTTTCCTGGAGCAATGGGGATGAAAAATGGCAGGGCGAGCTATAATATGCTCGACCTGCCAGATGAAAGCGAGGTCCCAACCTCCATGAATGAATAGTCCCAATATAGACGATGGAATGTTGCGTTGCCAAGACTTCTCCCACAATTCGCGGAAAAAAATCGGCCCCCCGTTTCCCGTCGAGGTGTCCGAAATGGCCCCTAAGCCCCCCTCGACTCGAGCCCGAATCGTGTGGTCACTGCTCTACCTATCGACCCTCCTTGCCGTTACTGGAGGAATGTTTGAAGGACGCCGACAAGCCTTACGGATCTACGGAACGGACGAGGCACAAGCAGACTGGACTCGATGGGTGGACGACGTTCGTGACGTGGGGGGAGAAGGGCCGGTGCAGCGCCGCACCCCGCAAACCCCACGTCCTCCAGCCCTCGTGCTGATGCAGGAGCAATAC
>JBJHCD010000030.1:673-16070 GCA_050485845.1 Pirellulaceae bacterium
ATTCCTGACTTGCCTCATCGGAGCCCTTGTCCTCAGTTCCGCCTTGTTTGCCACCGTGGCTTTCTTCGTTCATGGGGTCCTCACCACGCCACCCCTCGACGTTGAGGGCCCTGGAAATGGGACCCGTCGGCCGCCGAGGGGACGACATGAGTAGCGCATCGTCGCGCGAAACCCCCACGGGGACCGGTCACGAGCTGATCATCGCCAGTTGGCCGATCCGGCAAGAGCCGGGCCGATCGACACTCATCTTGGGGGCAATCACCACCGTCGCCGGATACACTTGGCACTCAACCGCCAGCGGACCCATCGCGGTATTGGTTCTGCTCGCCCTTTTGGCCAGTGCCTGGCGGCTCTGGACTCCGGTCTCCTTCGAACTGGGGCCGCGAGGCCTCACGGAACGGATCGGACCACGGCGACGTCGGATTCCTTGGCGAGAAATTTCCGGCTACCAGATTCAAGAGCGAGGCGTATTGCTGTTCGCCGATAGTCGGCCCGGCATGGTCGCGTACTTCCGCTCATTGTTTATTCGCTATCCTTCCGAGCCCGAATTATTGCGGAACTGCCTCGAGAAATACTTAGAAGGTCGGAAAGCAATTCCAGCTCCCCGCGACTCGGAACTGGCTCAAGCAACGAGCGACCCCCCCACCCCCCCAAGCCAGAAAGCCTGAACAGTCCCCCCACGACAACCAGACCCTTCTCATGAAAGAGAATATGCACCTATATCTAGGGTCAGCTCGGGAGAAATCATGGCCCCCCCAAAATTTATCGCTTGCGACCGGAACGATTTGCGGATATAGCAGATCCTCGTCCGATTACCGGCCCGAAAAAGGAAGGCCCCAGGAGGCTCGAGGGGGCCAGACAGCGGAGGCTGGGAAGTCTGGGCGAATAGGCTAAAGCGAATTTGGGCAGGTCGGATGAATGCATGAACGGACCGGACATTTTTTCAGACGAATCGGCGTAATCCGACGCAAGCGGATCATCCGATAAACTTTAGCGAGGGTTGCGCGGGATGCGAGAAGGACCGAATCCGAGCAAGTGGCGCCCCGTTGGATCCCATCGGGATCCGGCCGGAGTCCATCCGGAGACGTCCCACTTCCCGCCATTCGCGAGGATCGAACACCGGTGATGAGAAAGGTCGCCCGAAGGGAGTCGTGATGGATCACGATGCGGCGACCGGAGAATGGCTCGTGAGAGGCAGCTGAGGAACTGGCATGGATGTCAAGACGCTGTTTGATCTGTACTTTGCCATGCAGGCAGCACGGCGAGTGGATCAGGTTGAACAGGAAATGGTGCGTCGTGGAGAAGCTTTCTTTCATGTCTCCGGCGCGGGGCATGAGGGACTCGCCGCGTTGGCCCCTCACCTCATCCCGGAAGACTGGCTCCATTGCCATTATCGCGATCGAGCCCTCCTGATCGCTCGAGGCCTTCCCCTGCGCAGTTTCTTCGACGCGGTACTCTGCACCGGTGACGCCAGTTCCCAAGGGCGGCAGATGTCGGCTCACCTGTGCGAACAGCGATTGAACATCGTCAGCATGCCGACGCCGGTGGCCAATAACGCGCTGCACGCGGTCGGCGTCGCGGCGACACTGTTACATGCCCCCGGAAATCCACTCGCCTTCTGTAGCCTCGGTGACGGGTCGACTCAGGAAGGGGAATTCTACGAAGCGGTGGCGGAAGCTTCCCGCGAGCAGTTGCCGGTATTGTTTCTGATCGAAGACAATCGGCTGGCGATTTCGACGAATACGGAAGGCAAGACGTTCTATTGTCATCCTCAAGGTGCCTCCACGGAACTGCATGGCGTGCCGATTTCCCACTGTGATGGTCGGCGTCCCGAGGAAGTGTACGAACATCTGGGGGAAATCGTTCGCGCGATTCGCCAGGATCGCCGACCCCGAATCGTCGTCCTGGATGTCGAACGGCTCACCAGCCATACCAATGCCGACGATCAGCGGATCTACCGGGATGAAGTGGAAATCCAACGCGTTGCCGAGCAAGGGGATCCGCTCCGCTGCTTCGAACAGTATCTGCTCGCCAACAACATCACCGAGGAACAGTTGGCGGCCGTGCGAGCCGAAGTAACCGAGCGGGTGGCCGAGGCGGAGGGGGAAGCGATTCAAGCCCCTGAACCAGCCACGACTCCCACGGCCAAGATGCCGATTCATGTCGAGCTGACTCATCCCTCGCGGGAACGAAGGAGTGACGTCGTCCCGGATGGACTGACGATGAAAGACGCGATTCGAGAAGTCTTGCGTCATCACCTGACCCATGACCCGCGAGTCTCCCTTTGGGGCCAAGACATCGAGGATCCGAAGGGAGACGTCTTCGGCGTGACCCGAGGACTGAGCACGGCCTTTCCTGGCCGTGTCCGAAACGCACCACTGGCCGAATCAACGATTGTGGGAGCGTCGATTGGTCGAGCGATGGCGGGAGAACGACCCCTTGCCTATATTCAGTTCGCCGACTTCCTACCGGTCGCCCTCAACCAGATCATCTGCGAAATGGGGACCATGTACTGGCGCAGCAACGGTCAGTATCGCTTGCCGTTGGTGGTGATGGCCCCTTGCGGCGCGTATCGACCCGGGCTGGGCCCCTTCCATTCCCACTCGATGGAATCGCTGGTCGCCCATGTCCCAGGACTGGATGTCTTTCTTCCCTGCACCGCGACCGACGCGGCGGGCATGTTGAATGCCGCGTTGGCCTCCCAGCGCCCCAGCTTGTTCTTCTACCCGAAGAGCCTGCTGAACGACCCCAGCCAGGCGACCGCCCCGGAGGTTGCCAGTCAGTTCGTCCCGATCGGGGTTGCACGAAAGGTTCGGTCCGGGCGGGATATTACATTCGTGGCCTGGGGCAACACGGTCCGCCTTTGCGCGCGGGCCGCGGAAGCGCTGGATCGAGTCGGCGTGGAATCGGAAATCATCGACCTCCGTTCCATTTCCCCCTGGGACCAACAATTGGTCCTCTCCTCGGCCGAACGTACCGCGCGACTCCTCGTTGTCCATGAAGACAACCATACCTGCGGCTTCGGGGCCGAAGTACTGGCCACCGTCGCCGAGAAGGCTCGGATGCCGGTCGCCATGCGCCGAGTGACTCGGCCCGATACGATCCTCCCCTGCAACTTCGCCAATCAGTTGGAACTGCTTCCCTCCTTCCAACGCGTTCTGGGAGCGGCGGCGGAACTGCTGAATTTGGACCTGGAGTGGGTCGACGAAACAGTCACCGAAGATAGCCGGTATTGCACGGTCGAAGCGGTCGGGTCGGGACCTTCGGATGAGACCGTCACCATTTCGGAACTCTACGTCGCTCCCGAGCAAGTCGTCGAACGGGGGGCTCCCCTGGCGGCCCTCGAAGCGACCAAGAGCGTGTTCGATCTCAGTTCTCCGGCGGCAGGTTGTGTCGAGGAGATTCTGGTCGAGCCCGGAGAGACCGTTCCCGTCGGTTCCCCCATGATGCGAATTCGCGTCGAGGATTCCGTCGCCCGACGCAAGCCCGTCGTACAGGAACCACCCCGAAAACCAATCCTCACCCGACGGGCCAGCACCGCCACCATTCACCTCCCCCGCCGCGAGACGACTCGTCGAGCGTTCGATGTCGGGATGTCCCGAGTCGCCACGGCGACTGGAAGTCGCGTCGTCACCAACCGGGAACTGCTGGCGGGTGGCTCGAGCATGACGGCGGAAGATATCGTCCGCCTCACGGGGATCGCCGAGCGTCGGTGGGCGACGAATCAGGAAACGGCCATCAGTTTGGCCACCAAGGCCTGCTGGCAGGCCCTGGATCAAGAACATCTACTGGTCGATGATCTCGACCTGGTCATCTGCAGCACGACCAGTCCAACGTCGGTCACTCCCTCCATGGCCTGTCAGATCCTGAACGGGCTCTCGGATGGAAAAACCGGCGCAATGCTGCAGGCCTACGATATCAACGCCGCCTGCTCCGGCTACTTGTACGCTCTGCAAGCCGGTTACGACTACCTGCAAAGCATGCCGGATGGCCGAGTGCTCATTGTGACGGCGGAAGTCCTCTCTCCCCTGCTCAATCCGGAAGACTTTGATACCTCGATCCTGTTCGGCGATGCCTCGTCCGCCACCATCCTCTATGGCGAAGGGCATTTTGACCGATCGACGACGCGGCTCTATCGCCCTGAACTTTCCGCCAAGGGAGAAGACGGCAGCACACTTTCCGTCCCCCTCCCCCATGAAGGCTTTATCCAGATGAAGGGGCGTCGAGTCTTCACCGAAGCGGTGCGGACCATGGTAGCCAGCTTGAATCGAGTCTGCGATCGACTCGGTATTTCGGTCAACGACCTAGAGATGGTCGTTCCGCATCAGGCGAATCAACGGATATTGGATGCCATCCAGCAGCGGATCGGCGTGCCGGTTTACAGCAATATTCGAGACTTCGGAAATACTTCCTCCACCAGCATCCCACTTTGCCTTTCCGACGTGATGCCGACTGGAAAATCGGGCCAGCGATATGGACTCTGCGCCTTCGGCGGAGGCTTCACGTTTGGTGCCGGAGTCCTGGAAAAAGTAACCGACTAGCCCCGGTAACGGTACCACACGGGCCGAGAATCCGGTATTCTGGAAGGTTGAGCCGAGCGTCCGGAAGACGAAGTGGCTCGCTCAAGGGGCGGGCCACAACTCCTCCAACCGTCCTTCAGGTGAATCCCCTGAAGGAGGCGGGAAGTTTTCTCCCGCCGCCTCGGCAAGGGATCTGAAATTGAGGGAGAACAAGACAATGACCAGCGAACACACGACCGACCCCCAACCATCCATCTGGCAAACTTCCTTCAGTGACGAAGACCGCCAAGCACAAATGGCGGACGACTCCCTGGCCTGGAATCGAGTTGCCGGACTTCTGCTGGCCGTCGTGGCCGTCGGCCTCATCCTGGCCGTTCTAGCAGTCATTCTAGCCGGTTAGGGGTTTGCCGCGGCTAAGAATGAAGATGCCAGTGGAGCGGTTGGGGACGGGACAATCCCAACGGCTCGCGGCTCGGGCTACTCTTGAAGGTGCCGACGGCACTCTCAATCCAAGCGAAACGGCAATCGGACGTGGCTCCGCTCCACGCGCGTCTCCACCTCGTCAAACAAGTCGACTTCGAATGGTTTGGCGAGGCTATTGCCGGCTCGGTCTTCCAGGTGAGTTCCCACGACGATTGCAAACGAACCAGCCTGCCATGCCTGGGCGGGACGGAAGTTCCAGCGAGTCTCTCCCTGGTCGACTCGCACTTCTCCCTCCACGCGACGCCCTCGAGAATCCTCCACGTGAATCACACGCTGGAGCATCGCGTGGTCCATCGGCTCGTCCAATTCCAACCGCAGCCAGCCATCAGCCACTTGGGGAACAACCACGCCCCAGGCCTCGAAGTCCGGCTGTCGGTCATCCGGGGCGACCACGCGGAAACTCTTGCGAACCGAGCCTTCCAGGGGCTCTCCCGATGCACTCTTCCAAGCTCGGTCTACCTCCAAAACATACCGGCGTCCTTCCTCCAATGCCGGCCCAAACTGCTCGCGAGGCTTCAAACCTCGCTTGATCCGACCGGGATCGAAAAATAGCGTGAACCGCTGATAATCCGGATCCCATAATTCCTCGGGTAATTCCAGGAACGGGAATTCGATCCGCTCCCAACGATCACTCTCGGCCAGTATGTCGGGAAGCGATTCCGAATCTTCCGAATCTCCCGCGTCTTCCGAACGCTCCCGTTGAACGTCGCCCGGTTCCCTCTTCACCACTTCGGATTCCTGCTTTTCGACCCAGAGGCTGACATGCTGGTAGGCTTGGCCTCTCCGCATGGGTGTGGAAAAGTGGAGGTAGAATTTCAATTGGTTCTCGGGCAACACCGATCCACTGGGAAAAACCTCCAAGAGCCGCGGGGCGACGTCCGCGGGTGGTTTCGAGCTGTGATCGTCGCTCGGAAGCGAAAACACAAACCGCTCAACCAATTCGTCGTCAGCGGCGTTGTCATCGTCATCCTCGCCAACGGCCGTGTCGGGTTGCTCCGACTCATTGGCTTGCGGCCGAGCCGCCTTGGGCCGAGCGACGTCGAATCGTCCGGAATGCTCCCCCTCAGAAGACTCGGCAGCCATCTGGGCCAATCGAGTTCGATCGAGCGTCACCAAATAGGCGTGGCCTGGTCGGAGGGGAAACCGAGGACGAAAAGCAAGTCCCTCTTCCGTGACGACATAAGTACCGAACAAAGGAGGCAGGGACGCGGAGGCGTCGACCATGGACACGCGAAAACCCGCCTGCCACTGTCGCATCGTCAGAGACTCCCCGCCGGAATTCCGTTCCCTGAAGCTCTCCAGGAACGCGGGCGCCAAACCACGAACCATTATTTCCTCGGGAGAATCGACGGCGGGCGAAGCTTGGCGAGCGGCCACCGACGGAGTCCCGCCATTGGATTCCCCATTGGAATCCCCATCGCGGATGCGGCTATCCTGGGGATGCCGACCCGGCTTTGAGTCAGAGATCGCCACCGCCGGGTACATGGCCCCGGCGGCGCGATACTCAACTTGAACCGCTCCTGCATCCAGCTCACTCGACAACCCGACCGCTCCCCAGCCGAACAGCGAGGCCCCCACGAAGACCAGCTTGGCCACGCAGGCTGCTTGAGCCCCCATGGAAGCCTTGAGGGACCACGCATTCAGAGGAAAAGTGGATGGACAAAATCGAGCGAGATGGAACACAAGTGACTGCGGCATGAGACCAATCCCTTTAGGGAAGCGGAGCCGAGAAGAGATTCCAGCTACCCGCTTCCGTCTGGGACAAAAGCAGGGCCTGCTCGTCATTGAGGCGGTCGAGATGCATCACATTCGTCCAGCCTTCGACCGTGACATAATCCTGTCCGGCCGTGTCCTCAATTCGCTTCTCAATCCCTTCGGCACCTTCGAGTCCCTCGGTCGATATCTTCATCACGCCGCGGCGACTGTTCGCCATCAGAATAAAGTCTTCCCCATCCTTGGTGTAAACGAACATGTCGAGCGGTTGATTCCGATTCCCCAGCTCGGCCACGGTGACGCCCCGAACCTTGGCCCCCGGCGTCAGTTGACTCAGGGGAAACTTCACCAGCGGCGTACAGGTATAGGCCGCTAAGATCTGAGGCTCGTCCCCCAACACATACGACGCGAACGTCCTCACGGGAGAACTGGTCTCAAAGAGACCATGAGCCCCATGAAAGATCTCCACGCCCGCCCCCTGGTCCACTTCAGAGAATGGAAAGGGGATGGAGCGTAGCGTCGAGGCAAACTCCTCATTCGACAGGCCCGCGACAATCACCCGACCATCCACATACTTTAGGTCGGTAATCGCCATCGTCCGGCGATTCTGTCGCCCTTGTCCTTCATTCTCGGGCGCGTTCGGAAGTTCCGCTCGAGCATGCTGGACATCGGACAAGTCGATTTCCGCAATATCGCCGCTCGGTTCGACTCGCAGTAGGACCGTCACCCCATCCGGCCCCGTGCCGCGCGACACGGAGAGGTAGGCCATGCCACTGGCCGGGTTGACGGCGAGGTCATTGATCAAGACCTCTTGAGGAGTGACCCCGAGGGCCGCGGCGATCGCCGCGTCGATATTCTCCAGATGATAGTCCTTCTCGGCAGGATTTCCTTCCGTTTCACCCGTGGCGATTGCATACACCACGGCGCTCATCGGATCACCCACCAACAGAATTCCCTCCGGACCGAAGGCCAGCGGCCCGGCCGAACTGAGCTTCACTTCCCCCTTCGTGAAACCCTCCTTCGTCAGTTCGCCATCAGCTCGAACCACCTGGACCGCGCCGGCCACCAAGACGGCAACCGACAATGTCATCACCCCCACCCACTGCTTCCGCGAAGTACAGCGCATGGATTCGCTCCTTCCCAAGGAAAAATTGGACACGAAAAATCGTAAGCCTCTTCGCGCCCCATTATGCCGGATGTGAGGGGAGTTACAAGGATTTTAGGGAAATCCGCCGAGAATCAGACACGGATTTCTCGCTCCCGTAGGCCGCACTCCCCCTTCGACTTGGATGCGACCAACCGCCGTGGGCATCCGAAACTCGACCAGAACTCGACCGCAACGCGGCTCATGAACCGACCTATTTCTTGGGACAGTTACTCGGTGCTTACTCGGTGCTTACTCGGTGCTTACTCGGTGCTTACTCGGTGCTTACTCGGTGATTACTCGGTGATTACTCGGTGATTACTCGGTGATTACACCCCAGTTACTGGACAGCCACTCGGTAGTTACTGGGCAGATTCTCGGAAACTACTCGGCAATCGAATTGGCCGCAATGCAGAGGAGTCGCGTGCGAGTGCGTATCCAGATTGCTCCCTGCGAAATGGCGGGTGAGGCAAGGATTTCCTCCCCAATGTCGTTTTCCGCCAAAACCCTCGGCGGAGTCCCGGGAGAGAGAACGTAGGTCACTCCCCCGTCGTTACTGAGATAGATCCGCCCATCCCCCGCCACTCCCGAGGCATAGAACCGTCCCTCGAGCCGCTGTCGGTCCAGCAGCTTTCCCGTCTCGCCATCGTAGGTGCTCAGCACACCCCGCTCGTCATGCACATACAACTGACCTTCGTAATACAAGGGTGAACAGACATACGGTCCTCCCCGCTCATGATGCCAGATCGGAAGGGGAGCCGCGATTCCATAATCCGCCTCTCGCATGGACCGGGGATCGAGAGCCACCACCGGTCCATCCCGTCCCGAGGTAGCCAGAATTCTCCTCCCGTCATACAAGGGACTCGGAGTCACCCAGCCCGACATTCCCTCCCAACTCCAACGGAGTTCTCCCGTTTCCACGTCATAGGCCTGCAGGGCATCTTGGCCATTGACGATCAGCTCCTTGCCTCGTTCCGCGGGAACCACGATCGGCGTGCTCCAGGATCGATACTTTCCCGCGCGAGTCGCGCGCCAACGAGGCTCACCCGTGCGGCGATCCAGGGCGATGACGAATGAGTCGAAGGAGTTTCTCTTGTCTCCGTCATGATCACAGACCTGCAGCACCAGGTCATCACACAGCAGGGGCGAGCTGGACAGGCCCAGCTCGGTGTCGAATTCTCCCAGTTTTCGCCGCCAGAGGCGATTCCCGTCCAGGTCGTGGGCGATGAGCCCGGCATTCCCGAAGAAGGCGATTACCACCTCGCCGTCCGTAACGGGGGTCGCGGCGGCGTGCCCGGTCAACGCCGATGTCAACTCGGGATTCTCATCGTCCACCGTTCCCTGCCAGCGCAAGACGCCGGTGTCACGGTCAACGCAGAGGAGATGCCGCCGTCCACCATCCTGTTGGGAAGACGTCAAGAACACACGATCCTCCCAGACAATGGGGGACGAGGCTCCTTCGCCAGGGAAGGCATACTCCCAGCGTATGCCTTGCCGACTGCCGTCCCCGCGATCGCCTCCCGGATCGTATCGGCGATCACTCCATTTCCAGGGAAGTTGCTTTTCCGAGGAGACGCCATTTCCGTCGGGACCTCGCCAGCGAGGCCAGTTCTCGGCCCGAACCTCTCCGACACCCCCGAAGACCGGCAGACTTCCCGGAAGAATAATCAGCAGAATACCCAGCAGAATACCCAGAGGCAGCACGCCCCATGGAATTCGTCGCGTGGTGGACCGGCCCCGGTTCATGTGTCGCCTCAAGCCAGGATTTCTCGCACGACGCGGCCATGAACGTCAGTGAGGCGGAAGTCGCGGCCAGCATGCCGGTAAGTCAGCCGCTCGTGGTCGAAACCAAGTAGATGCAGGATGGTGGCGTGGAGATCGTGAATGTGGACCGGATTCTCAATGGCTCGAAAACCGATTTCATCCGTCGCGCCATATGCCATGCCTCCCCGGATGCCTCCGCCGGCCATCCAGAGGGAGAAGCCCCAATGATTATGGTCCCGCCCGCCGCCCGGCTTTCCATTGACCAGCTCCACGGTCGGCGTCCGCCCGAATTCGCCGCCACAAATCACCAAGGTGTCGTCCAGCAGCCCCCGCTGCTTCAAGTCGCTCAGCAACGCGGCGATCGGACCGTCGATCTCTTGTCCCAATTTACGGTGATTGGCCGCCAGATCGTTGTGACTGTCCCATGGCTGCACGTCGCCATGGTAGGCCTGCACCACGCGAACTCCACGCTCCACAAGACGCCGAGCCAACAGGAGTTGCCTGCCATGAACCCCGTCGCCGTAGGCTTCCCGGATGTAACTTGGCTCGGACTCCAAATCGAACGCGTCGGTTGCCTCCATCTGCATTCGATAGGCCAGTTCAAAAGCCTGGATGCGAGCCTCCAGTTCCGCTTCTCCCTGCCGCGATGTTTGATGTCGGCGGTTGAATTCCATCAGCAGATCGAGTTGTCGGCGTTGGTCCCGCCGGCTGACTTTCTCTCCCGAGATATGTTCAATCAGCTCAGCCACCGAGGTCTTTCGAGTATCCAGGTGAGTTCCCTGGTAGATGCCGGGGAGAAAGGCAGCTCGCCAATTGGAGACGTCCGCCACGGGAAGGCCGGGACACATGGCGACAAAACCTGGGAGATTGGCGTTTTCCGACCCCAGGCCATACGTCACCCAAGCTCCCAGACTGGGGCGAGAGAGTCGCTCGTCGCCACAATTCATCAACCGCATCGACTGCTCGTGATTTGGCGTGTTCGCATGCATCGAACGGATGATGCAAATATCATCGATATGCTCGGCCGTCTTGGCGAAAAGTTCGCTTACTTCCAAGCCACTTTCCCCGTATCGACGAAAGGTGAAGGGCGAGGCCATCGCGGCCCCCGTGGGCCGCTCGGTGGTCAAGTTCCCACCCGGCACCGATCGACCGTCGTACTTGTGCAACGCCGGCTTGGGGTCGAAAGTGTCGACTTGGGAGGGACCACCATTGAGATAAATGTGAATGATCCGTTTCGCCCGCCCCGGAAAATGAGGCGGTCGGGGGGCAAGGGGTGAAGCACTTCGGTTCCGGGCGGCGTGAGGCCCCGCAAGGAAATCCGGAGAAACGTCCGGCTGGTCGTCAGCTTCCGCCAGCAGGGTTGCCAATCCACACCATCCCAATCCGGCCCCCATCCGAGCCAGGAGTTGGCGTCGCGACATCATCGAGAGCATGGGAGAGAACGCTTGTTTCTTCGACATGACTTTCCGTCTCTTGAATATCCGGAGTGAACTTCCAGCCCTCAGTGCCGCGGCGGGCTTCAGTCGATATACATCAATTCGTTGGAAAGCAGCAGGACCTGCGCCAACTGTTCCCAGGCCGTGAACTGCGACGAGGCATCGGGAGACGCCTGGAGGAATTGGCGTGCCAGTTGAAGTTCCTCCGCATTGGGATCTCGAGCGAAGACCGAGCGGTAGAGCCGCACGATCCCCGACTCCACGTCGTCGGCAAATGCTGCGTCAACACTCGGTGCGTCAACACTCGAGTCGCGACGAAGCTCTCCATGGGACTCTCGCGGGGTCCGCTCGGCGAGTGCCGCGGCTTGACCGGCAACGAAAGGGGAGTTCATGGCGAACAACGCCTGTTGCGGAACGACCGTGCGCGGCCGCCGCTCGACCGTCTGATCAGGCGAGGCAAAATCAAACGCGCGAAACATCGCGGGAAGGCTTTGGCGGTCCACCAACCCATACACGGTGCGGCGTCGCTCCTGGGGATCTTCCACCAGATCCACCGACCGTCCCCCCATCTCATAGCTTAGCTGCCCGGAAACGGCCAACAGCGTGTCTCGCATTGCCTCGAACTCCAATCGTTTGCGATTCATCCGCCATAACCAGCGGTTGTCTGGGTCGACCGCCGTCGCCTGGGCCCAGGTCGCCGAATCGACTTCGGAAGCCTGTTGATAAGTGGCGGAAAGCAGGATCCACCGATGCAGCTTCTTCAAAGACCAACCTTCTTGCATGAAGCGTGTCGCGAGGTGGTCGAGCAGTGCCGGGTGGGAAGGGGGATCGCTCCGCCGCCCAAAGTCACTGGGCGTTCCGACGAAAGGCTCTCCGAAATGATGCATCCAGACGCGGTTCACAATCACGCGGGCCGTCAGCGGATTGTCGAACGCCACGATCGACTCGGCCAACTCCCGTCTTCCACTCCCCTGTTGAAAAGGAACTTGTCCGCTCGGAGAAAAAATGGCAGCCGCTTGTCGAGGAACCGCTCGTCCCGGCTGAGACGGATTGCCCCGAATGAAGATTCGCGGGTCGTGCAGCGTCGGGGCATCCACCAGCACCATGGCACGCGGAGTTGCCTCGGGCGACTCGGCCGCCATCCGGTCCAACTCGCGAATCTTCCCCGACAAAGCGTCCTTCTCCGTACGCGACATGTAAGTTCGCGTGTCGCTCTTGGGAAACCAGTTCGGACTATCGGAACCAATCACGAGTGAAAGCAACTCTGCTCGAGCGGCATCCAATGCCTCGCTGGACGGCTTCGCCGTCGCGGAACTGGTTGCGGTTTCCACCTTCACGGAGGACAACTTCTCGTCATGAACTTCGCCAGCCACATGTTCGCTTCCGGCATGTTCGTCGCCCACATGTTCGTCAGCGGAATCTTCGCTACCCGAATCTTCGCTACCCGAATCTTCGCTACCCGAATGTTCGTCAACCAGCGTTCGCAGGAGTCGTCCATAGGCTCTCGCCACATCCTCTGGAGAAGTCAGCTCGGCGTCGGCCAGGACTCGCACCACCAAGGGGTTTACTTCTCCCGGCCGAGTTCCGGCTCTCTTCTGACTCCACCGCTGCAGGATCTCCGCCACTCGGTCGGCGGCGAACAATCCTTCTCCATCACGACTCGTGACGCTCGTGCCACGACTCTCACCCTCCTTCGGGCGATTTCGTTCGGCCGCCGTGGGCTCCGGAATCGCTTCGCGCACTTCGGGCTGTTCCGTCCCGGAGACCTCATGTGCAGCTGGATCAGAGAGCCCATCGCCGCTTGCCAGCAGGTCATGCCAGAGACCGAATACCGGATCGTCGGGGACCGCTCGAGTACGAATGAGGCGTCGCCACCGCGCCACGATCGGAGGGCGGAGATCCTCGGGGGCCAACGAGAGAAAGAAGATCGCCGTCTCCAGCGGATCGGGTTGGGTCGTGGCCACATGCACCAGGTAGTCTTCCGTACGTTCCCGCGCGGTCCTGGTCAGCAGCGCATATTGATCTTCGACGAACTTTCGCAACTCGGATCGCTTCTCGGAGGCACTCCGTTCGAATTCCGCTCGCTCGGGCGTCTCCTCCAACGACTCCAGGGGCGGGAGTTCGATGGGGGCCTCGCAACTGGCAAAGATGCCATACAGGGAATAATAGTCGGCGGTTGGAATCGGATCGTACTTGTGGTCATGGCAGCGGGCGCAGGAGACGGTTAGTCCGAGGAATCCCCGAGTCACCGTGTCGATCCGATCGTCGATCACGTCATGCAGGTTGTTGTCATAGAGGCGACCCAAGGTCAGCCAGCCCAGCGCGGCCAATCGCCAAGGTTCATCCGGGAATTCCATTTGATCAGCGACAAGCTGCTGGCGGATAAAGTTGTCATACGGGAGGTCTTCGTTGAACGCTCGAATGACGTAATCCCGGTAAGTGTAAGCGAACGGATACATCCGGTCATATCCGAACATCAAGACGCCATCCTTCGTGTCGGCGTATCTGGCCACGTCCAGCCAGTGGCGTCCCCACCGTTCGCCATGGCGAGGAGAGGCCAAGAGTCGGTCCACCACTTCCTGAAACACCAAGGGAGTAGGGCGCGGATCCTCGACAAAATCTCTCACCTCCTCCCAACTCGGCGGCAAGCCGATCAGGCCATAATAGACCCGCCGCAGAAGCGTGCGGCGGTCGGCTGGAGGAGCGGGTTGCAGGGATGCCTTTTCGAGCTGCTCCAAGACAAAGTAATCGATGGTCGCCTCGGGCCACTCGGATTGCTTCACTTCCGGGAGCGGGGGATTGTCGATGGGGCGAAACGCCCAGTGCTCCCGATTCGACTCACTCCATTCCGATTCGCTTGACAACGACGCGACACCGTCGGCCGCGGGCCAAGGGGCGCCCATCTCGATCCAGCGAGCAAGCACGGCCTGCTGCCCCTCATTCAGCCGGCTGTCGGGAGGCATCCGTAAGTCACCTTGCTGCCCGACCGCCTCGATCAACAAGCTCTGATCGGGAAACGGGACCACCAGGGCCGGTCCCGAATCACCTCCCTTCAGCATGGCTTCGCGGGAAGTCAGCTGCAGGCCCCCTTCGAAATAGTCCGAGCCATGACACTCCAGACAGGCATGGACCAGGATGGGGCGGACATGACGTTCGAAAAACTCCTCGGCTTCGGCTTCCGGCCCCTCGCTTCTTCCCTCGCTGGGAAACACCACGGTACTGGCGAGCGACATTAGCCCCAGCAGCAGCAGCACCCGGAGATTGCCCCCCCGCCTGCCTTGATCTCTCCCCACAAACTTCCTCATTCCACTCCCCGACTTGGAAATCATGCCTCGATCCGCCGCCGACGTACCACCTGGTGCACCGCTTGGCATGCCGCTCACTCTCCAGCACGATGAACATGCAGTTCACGAAGCGGAGGGCCGTCTGTATTCTCCGCTCTCACCACGAGGACGTCAAACGGACCGCGAGGAAACGGAGGGATCAGTTTGCCTTGGGGCTCCGCCGTTCCCACACCTCGTCCGAACGAAGAACCTGCAGGAGATTAAGTCGAGCACCAAAGTGTTTGACGACCAGGACCGGGATTCGGCTTGCGACCATCACCTGGGACGTCGTGCTGCCGAGAAGGATGGATGCGGCACGCGATCTCCCTCGAGTACTCATGACCACTAACTCGACCCCCTGCTGTTCGATGGTTCGTAGAATCGATTGCGCCACCTTGCTGCTCTCTTCGAATAGCGGCAGCAGAGTGACCCCATGCTGCTCAATCGGTTGCAGAAATTCGGCGAATTCCTTCTGCTCCCTCCCCCGAACCGTTTGAATATTTTCGTAATACCGTACCTTCGACAGCTTCATGTTCGCCGTCGTGGTTCGCGTCCGTTTCATCCCAACCGGCAGTCACGTGACCATTCACATCGTCCCGACTCGGATCCGACCAGCGCTCCGTCGTATCAATCGGCACCGCGACCGGCACCGCAACCGGCTCGATTTCACCGTGCCGACCATTTGTGGCGCGCGGGGCGGTATCCAAGAATTTGAAGAGCACCGCGTAGAGAATCAACGCCGAAAGGACACCGGTCAGGAAGTCGGTCATGGGTACCATGACGGCGGTGTAGATCATCAACCCGGCATGAAAGCGATTATGCCCCATGACGTGCCGCATCTCTGCCGGCTTTACCATGTTGCTGGCCACCCACAGCAGGATACCGCCCATACAGGCCATCGGCACGATCTCTAGAAAGGGTGCCAAATAGAAGGCCATTCCCAGTTTCAAGAACCCCTTGAAATAACCGGCCAAGGGAGAGACCGCTCCAGCCTTGATGCTGGTGGCGGTCCGA
>JBJHCD010000031.1:0-15651 GCA_050485845.1 Pirellulaceae bacterium
TAGTACCACCTGCCTCCTACCTTCTTCCCCTTGATTTCACCTTGTAGGCGCCGGTCGCGCAGCTGATGGCGAGCCATTCCCAACAGCTCGGCGGCCTCGGCCTCGGTGTAGGCGATCCGCTGATCGGCCTCTGATTGCTGGCTCAGCATCTCCGTTACCACGGCCTCGATGACTGGGCGGAGGTCATCCACGCCCAACTCAATCTTGAGAGACATCATCATCCCCCTTGCGGATACTTTCCCGGGAAACCGTGATCTTCACTCCGTAAAGGCGATCCAGGTGATCGCGGGCGACGGCCCCAAGTCGTCGGTCCTTCATTTTCGCTGCCGCATACGCGATCGTGGCGAGGCTGCCAACAGAGTAAAGCGGGTCCTCTTTCTTCATGGTCATGTGCATAAAAAAACCCCCGTAGGTGCGATGTGCTTACGGGGGCATTGTTTCAGGCTGCAAAGGGACATTGCTCTGCGTTGTCCCTCATTTTCTCAAGATTTTTTCAGGATCCTCTCGATCGTCTTGTAGCTACATCCAAACTTCTCTCCGATTGCCCGGCAAGCAGTCTTGGTCGAGACTCCTTCGGTCTTCATCTCCTCAACCTGCTTCCTGATCTGAATCTTCTTGGCGTCCGAGAATCGCCCTCGGGACTTCCCGCCCCTATAAGGCGCCAGCTCGGAACGCGCCCGCTCGGCGTGCACGCCGGCATCGAACATGGTCAGCATTAGGTCGGTGGCCAGTTTCGGGATTATGGCCTGCAATATCTCTAGTTCGTTTTCGTGTTCCTCCCAGTTCGACTCGTCTTCGAGTTGCAGGAGGGGGTTCAATAGGACGTCCAGTAGGTTTTGCGACTCCACTAGCTTCGCACTGAGAAGGCTGGTCCAGCTCGCGTTACCGGTCCCTCTCCGGGGGTGCGATCCTAGCTGCACGTAGAGTTTACTGATCATATCTCGGGCGTTTTCGACATCACCTAAGGAGGTCTTTCCCGGATTGTTCCATTCGACATTAGGACGTTTTCGGCTCACGACACCGCCCCTTTCCTGCCTGGAAGATCCGGAACGTGAAGGTTCGCGATTGCCGGGTTTATCTGCCGGGCGAGGCTGATGTATCGCTGGGTCGTCTGGTAGCTCCGATGCCTCATGAGCGATTGCAGCGCGTCGGCGGTCATTCGGTCCGCGTTTTGGCTTGCGAAGGCTCGCCTCAGATCGTGGAACCCGTAGAACTTCCCGTCGGGCCGCTTCACTTCCGCGGCCTCTTGGATCCGGTGGAACTCCTTCCAAAGTGACCTACGGCCGTGATCCCATGGCAGCAGCATTGGGGAAAACGATTTCAGGGCGGCAACGTGGTCAGTTACCAGCGGATGCAGAACGACCAGCGCGTCTCGTCCGCCCTTGTTGTGCTCGGCCCGGAGAAGAACGGTCCCCTTCACGGGGTCGAAGTCTGCGCGACGTACGCTGAGCGGCTCCATTGCCCGCCATCCCGTCATGTAGAGCCACACGAGATAGGCCCTCCACCAGTCGCCAGCCGTAACGCCTGGCTCGTCCGGCCACTGAGCCGAGTCAGCGTTGGCGTACAGCTCCGCAAACGTCTCCTCGCTCACGTATGTCGGGATTTTCTCCAGCTCCTTGAGGAACTCGAACTTGGGCACTTTCGCCACGTAATTCGCCTCTTTCGCGAATCCCAGCATGGCCCGCAGCTGCCGGAGCTCCTTGTTGACCGTCGCGGGCCGGATCGTCTCCCCGCCTCTCCCGGTCTCGGTAACGCGACGATTGACGTACTGGTCGACCACTCGCTTGGTGATCTCGTGTGGCGGCACCTTCCCGGCGATCCGCTCGAAGTGATCGAGCGACACCTTCGCTTGCATCCGAGTCCCTGGCCGAGTTCTCGCCTTTAGATGGTCCTCGTACTCCCGCCGACATCGTGCCCATGAGACCCGTTCCGGTTCGATCTCCTGCCGGAGCATTCCGGTCTCGACCTTGCTCTTGAACTGCTCGGCCAGTGTCTTGGAGCCGATCTTGCGTTTCCGCTGCTTCCCCCCCTGATACCAGCAGCAGTACCAAGCCGCCTTCTTGGCTCCCAGTTTCGCGACATCTTCCTTTTTCTGCTGGATCCACGCGCGTGACATCTGACGCACCTCCCATGCAAGGTTTTGTCACGGGGGGCCAGACGGTAAGATAGAGCGCTGGCCATCCCATGCTGGCCAACCGGGCTCCCAGCGTGCTACCGCTGCGGGGCCCATTTTCGTGGCCAATGTTACCTGGATATTACCCAGCGCCTTGCGGGCGTCCGCTTTCCAGGCGGACAAGATGGCCGTAAATCCTTACGGCTCCACAAGTACCAGAGCCCGGAGTCGAACCGGGACGCCCTTGCGGGCACTGGATTTTGAGTCCAGCGCGTCTGCCAATTCCGCCACTCTGGCATCGTTTGCCTACCGCCGATTACTGTAATCCAACCGCCGACGAGCGGCAAGATGGGGCTCAATTCCAGATTTCCGCCGGATCGCGATCCACCACCTCCCAGGAGAATTGGGAAGGATCGCCGTGGAGAGGATGAAGCGAGAGGGGAATGCAGCGTTCGCCATCATTAAAGTGAGCAAGATTTCGGCCCAGGGCTTTCGAAGCGTAAAGTGCCGCGTCCGACCGCTCCAGCAGAGACTTGGCCGTGTCACCCGGCACGGCATCCGCCAATCCCAAGCTGACGGTCACGCGAAGCGGCTCCCCCTCATGAAGGTGAACACTTCGCTCCACCGCCATCCGAATCCGCTCGGTCACTCGAGTTACCTCGTCCCGCGCTGTCCGAGAAAAGACGATTGCGAACTCCTCACCGCCAAACCGAGCCACCAGGTCGGATTCCCGAGTTGTCTGGCGAAGAACTTCCCCCACCCGGGCCAGGACTTCGTCACCCACCAAATGTCCGTGTTCATCATTGAACTGCTTGAAGTGGTCGACGTCCAACAACAGCAAGGAAAGCGAACTCCCCTCCGCTCGACTCTCCATCAACCGTCGCTGCAGTTCGTTATCCAAGGCGCGGCGGTTGGGAAGTCCGGTCAATGGATCGGTTCGAGCCTCGTTGACATAACTAACCAACTCGTCGGACTGATGCCGCAGCAACCGCTCCGCCTTTCGCAAACTCTGCTGCAACCGACGGTTGGCCGCCGCCAGATCGTCCAGCCAATCGGTGGGGAGCGTCACGTGTTCGTCACCCTGATCAGCCGCCCTCGAGGCGACTCGACGAGTTACCTCGTCGACGACACGGCGGTATTCTTCGACCTGCTGAGCCACCCCGGTGGTGAGGCCCCGCACCGTCTCCAGTTCGCGGGTCGGCCCCGACTGGCGTCGTCGCCGCCGATACGGTTCGGCCAGCTTGAATCCGAACCAACCTCCGATCCCGAGTAGGAGCAGGGCCGAGCCACCCGCCAGCAGCGGGAGAAACCAGTCGGTCGCCATGAACGAAAGCATGTCAGCACGCGACTTGAGTTCTAGAGGTTCTCGAGATAGTTCTAGCGAAGTTTCTAGCGATGGTTCCAGCAATAACTAGCGCGGAGGGACCGTCGATTCTCCGCGAAGGCTCAGGTCCCCCCCAAGAGGACAGCGCAATACAGGCTCCACTCAAATGAGGGGACAAACAACTAGCGAGCGAGTACTCTCCTGGCAAGCCTTGAATCACGCCAGATTGCGGCCACCCGCTCCCATCCTTAAGACATTCATACACTGGAAAGTCCTCGAAGAAAAACGATTTGAGCGAAACGGCCACCCTACCCCCCGACTCTGTACGGTCGCATCCGACCCAAAAAACACCCAAACAACACCCAAAAAACACGCGTTACCATTCGTCACTGATCCCAAATGTCCTGCCCGCACGTCGATTTTCGGACTCCGATCGAACCCAATTTCTCGAAGTCGCTCCCGGCAGACGCACCATCCCACACCCCCTCAGAGGTAAACTGGACACCTGCAGACGGCCATTCCATTTCATCGCCAGCTCCCACTCCCCCCAACAAGAGCAAATCCGAGTGCCATGAAGGTCTATTTGTTTGAAGACAACGAGGTGGAGCGACTTGTGCCGATCACCTTGGCTCGACCGGCCTACGCAATCAGCTGCGGCAGCTACCGCTTGGTGGATTGGATCTTGCGACTCCCAGCGACCCACCAGGGACTCGTCCGCCCCCATCTGGAGGAAATCCAACGGATCGACTTTCCAGAACTCAATTCCGGCCCTCCGGGCGAGGACGAGGACGTGCTGTATGTCAACGCGCGGCTCATCCCATCTCGCTCGAACTTCCGGCAGTTGGAAGCCTTGGCTCGAACCGCCGAGAGTCACATTGTCCGGGACCACGATCAGGTGGCCGCTGTTCGAATCGCGGGACGAGGCCCGCGACCGGTCCAGTGGGATCGCGCATCGATTGCGACGTTCCTCGAGACCAGCGACTTGGCGGAACTGCTCCCATTCGACGGTCATTTGGAACTGTTGCGGTTCCCACACGACGTCATCGACGCCAATCAGAAATCGTTGCCGGAAAACCTCGAATTTCGCCTGGAATGCGAAAACCACCGAGAAATAGCGGAGGGCGTGTTTCTGGCCGAGGGAGCTGAACTGGCCGAGTATGTCGTCACGAACACGGGAGGTGGGCCGATCTTGCTGGACCGGGGTGCTCGAGTCGGCCCGTTCAGCCATCTCAGCGGTCCCGCCTATATCGGCCCCCGCTCGCGACTGATTGAACACGCCTCCCTCAAGGATGGCGTTTCGGTCGGGCACACAGTCAAGATCGGCGGGGAGGTCGAAGCATCGGTGATCGAACCCTACACGAACAAACAGCACTACGGATTCCTCGGCCACAGCTACTTGGGTAGTTGGATCAACCTGGGAGCCGGCACCTGCAACAGTGACCTGAAGAACACCTACGGGACGATCAACATGGATTATGGAGGGGGTCGAGTCGCCACGGGGAAGCAATTCGTCGGCTGCATCATGGGAGACTACGCCAAGTCGGCGATCAACACGGGAATATTCACGGGAAAGACCATCGGCGTCTGCAGCATGCTGTACGGGTTCGTCACCACGAATGTCCCCAGTTTCGTCAATTACGCGAGGCTGTTCGGCCAAGTGACGGAACTTCCACCCGACGTGATGATTGCCACGCAGCAGCGTATGTTCCACCGCCGACAGGTGACGCCGCGCCCCTGCGATCAGCAGCTGATCCGAGACATGTTCGAACTGACTCGCCGCGAACGACAAATCAGCGGCGACCAGCTCAGCCTATAACCACGGCATCGCCGAGCGGAAACCGGCCCGCTCCTCCCCCCCTCCCCTTTTCGATTTTCCTGGTCCGAGTACAACAAAATGCTTCGCCCCCTCGGCCGAGTTCCTCCGCGCCGATGGTTCGCCATCCCCAGTTCCCCCCTCTTTCGAGCGATCTTCATGAAGTTGTCGAGTCTCTTCGTGGAAAGGTTTGGCCTTTCCTTTGAACTCTTTCCCCCGAAAACGGCGCAGGGCGAGCAAGTTCTGTTTGAGCATCTGGCCCAACTGCTCGCCTTTCAACCCGACTTCATTACTTGCACGTACGGAGCGGGAGGAACGACGCGGGAGAAGACCATGGAGATCATCTCCCGAGTCAAGTCGGAGCATCAGATTCCGGTCGCTTCGCATTTGACATGCGTCGGGGCAACTCGCGAAGATCTGCACAACTATCTGGGCGAAGCCCAACGTCGGGGAGTCGACTTCATCGTGGCCTTGCGGGGCGATCCCCCCAAAGGCGAGTCCGAATTTCGAGTGACGGAAGGAGGATTGCGGTACGCCAACGAACTCGTGGAACTGATTCGCGAGTCATTCCCCGACTTCGGCATCGCCGTCGCGGGTTATCCGGAAGTCCATCAGGAGGCCCCGAGCCCCGAGGCCGACTTGGAGAATTTGAAGCGGAAGGTGGATGCCGGGGCGGACATCGTGGTCACGCAACTCTTTTACGATAATGCCGACTTCTTCCACTTCCGCCAGCGGTACGACCAGGCCGGGATTCAGGTACCCTTGGTCCCGGGGATTCTTCCAGTCACCAATTTACCCCAAATCCAGCGGATCACGTCGCTCTGCGGAGCCCGTCTTCCCGAGGAGTTGGTCAGCCGCATGTCGGCGAATGACGATCCCGACTGGCAGTTCCAGGTCGGCGTGGAATTCGCGATTGAGCAAGTCCAAGGGCTGCTCGAGCAGCAGATTCCAGGTCTGCATTTCTACGTGCTGAACAAATCCCCCGCAACTTGCCAAGTCTTGAAGGCGATTGGCCATCCACAGCACGCAAGCCTTGCCAACGAATCGGGCAGTTGATCGGAACACTCCCCAGAGCAGTCCCACTCGCGCAGGTGCCGAAAAGGCTGGAGGACGAAAGAACCCCGCTCAATCCGCTTACGCTCGCCAAGAAAATATAAGGGGGCGACAAATCTTGCGATTTGTCGCCCCCCATCAGCGGGATCACGCTGCTTAATAGCGTCTCTGAATGGCTAGAAGAATAAAGCATCTTCTGTTCCAAACAGGACAATTTCTTTAAGCCATTTACCGTAATTTCTATCTATAAAACAACTTAAATTTTTTTGAGTCGATTCTTTCTCCTTCGCAAGTCGCTGATTGACCGAATCCTTGGCGCGCCACTTTAGGGCGCTTGTTCATTATCGAGCCGCCTATGACAGCTCGATGGCGCCGTGATTTCGGACAATCCTCGACGCTGGCCTGCTCAATCGACGAGCCTGGGCCCAGCCCCCCTGACCGGAAAAAACTGGACGCTGGTCAGCTGGCCCCGTAGAATCCGACCGAGCCAACTCCCCGCCGCACCCACCGCTTTGCAACCACAGCTTTCTTGAGTCAGGCGTTAGACCCGACCGATGGTGGTCGTGATTTTTTTCGCGGGTGAAGGCCCCCGCGGCAGTACGGAAACCGTACCAGGACGTTCCACACAGGAGTCATCTCATGCGAGTTCACGCATCCGGCACGATGGTTCGAATAGGCCTGCTGGCGATCATCGTTGCCATGGCCGTTCCACACGCCTGCACGATTGCCGATGAGCCGAAGTCCCAACCGGCGACCAACGAAATACCCGGCGTCACGCTCGAGGAAAAGATTGAACTTGCGGAAATTCGACTTGCCATCCGCCTTCAAAAAGTGGAGGTCGCCAAGGCAGAGCGACGGTTGCTGGTTCGGCCCACGCGCAGTGCCACCGAAGATCAACTCGCTGCCAGCAAAGCGAAATTAGTTTCTGCCGAGAGCAACCTGAAGCGTCTGAAAACGCTCCATCAAGAAGCGATCATCGGTGAACAGCAGGTCCAGCGGGCCGAGGCGGTGCGACGCGCGGCAGAGGCGGAATATGCCGCCCGTGAGGCAGAGGCGGAATATGCCGCCCGTGAGGCAGGTCTTGAAACAGACGTCTCGGGCCAGAGGGCAGTTCAGGACGAGCGAATCAAACTGTTGGAACTACGCGCGAAGATGGCCGAGGCGAGATTAAACCAATTGAAGAGTAGGTTGCGGGGGGATTAGTCATTAGTCACTGGTCAGTGGTCATTTGCGGGACGCGGGGATTTTCGGCGTTTCCCGCAACAGGTTGAATGTTGACTTTGGGCAACATTTGGCGGTCGGGGAAACAAAACGTTGGAAAAGGGCAACAGGTCCCTCCCGAATCGGCGCCGACCAAAATTGAAGTAAACACTTACAAAACAACTACTTAGACACACAACACGGCAATTTCCAGGTCTCTCGGCACTCGAGCTGCTTTTCCGCTCCCCTGCTTGGATCGGTACCGCAGCCACCCGACTTACCGACTCATCGGGTGCACCACTCCACCGCTTAGGAGAGAGACCTTGGCCAAATCCGCTCGTCATCGTATCGCGTCGTCACTGGCCGAGCAGCAGGACGGCGATGCCATGTCCGGCCAGCCCGCACGGTCTCGCCGCTCGGCCCGCTGCGGTTCCCAAAGTCAACTCGACGGCCACTCCCCGCCGAACGAGGAGTTTGATGAGCTGGAACTGGAAGAGGAACAAGACGAGACGGTCGATTCCGAGCATGACGAAATCGACGAATTCGGCTTTGACGATGACGAACCCTTCGCGGACCTCCGCAACCGCGACCGCTCGTCGGAGGACTCCGAACGAGATCTCGCTCGATCATCGGACAATACCGATGACCCCGTCCGGATGTACCTCATGCAAATGGGGCAGATCCCGCTCCTGACGCGCCCGCAGGAACTGGTCGCCGCCAAGGAGATCGAGCGGGCTCGGACCCTCTACCGGCATCGCATGCTGGCGACCGACTACATACTGCAAGGAGCCGTCAGTCTACTCGAGCAAGTCCGTGACAGTAAGCTACGACTGGATCGCACGATCGAAGTCTCGGTGACGAACACCAGCGAGAAAAAGAGGATCATGCTGCGGATCGGCCCGAACCTGGCAACGCTCCGCCGCTTGCTGAAGGAGAATCACGCCGATTATCGGATCGTGGTCAACAAACGCCTCGATTTGCAGCAGCGGCGACAAGCTTGGCGAAACCTGGTCCGCCGGAGGAACAAGGCCGTCCGACTGATCGAGGAAATGAACCTCCGCACCAACCGCCTGCAGCCCCTGTTTGAGAAGGTGGACGAGATCTCAAACCGGATGCGGGCCCTCAAGTTGCAGATGCGAGAATCGCACCGAGCGGACTATACCGGCGGCAGAAGCTATCAGGAACTTCGCAGCGAACTTTGCTACCTGATGCGAATTACACTGGAAACCCCCGCCACCCTTCACCGCCGAGTCAGCGCCACGCACCGACTCCAGGAACGTTACGACGCGGCGAAACGAGTCCTCTCGGCCGGCAACCTTCGCCTCGTCGTCTCGATCGCCAAGAAGTACCGCAATCGAGGCCTCAGCTTCCTGGACCTGATCCAAGAGGGAAACACGGGACTGATGCGAGCCGTCGACAAGTTCGAACACGCTCGAGGCTACAAATTCTCGACCTACGCCACGTGGTGGATTCGTCAGGCGATCACTCGAGCCATCGCGGATCAAAGCCGCACCATTCGAGTTCCCGTTCACATGATCGATACGATGAGCAAGGTGCGAACGGTCACTCGACAACTGGTCCAGGAACTCGGTCGCGAACCATCCCCCGAGGAGACGGCCCTCCGAGCGGGCCTCTCCCTGGACGACGCCCGCTGCATCATGAAAATGTCTCGGCAACCCCTCTCGCTCGACCAACCGGTGGGAGACCACGACGACAGCTACTTCGGCGAATTTCTCGAGGACTACCGAGACGACGATCCGCTGTATGACACGAACCAACAGGCACTCAAGGACCGCATCGAAGAAGCGATGCAGGGGCTGAATTATCGGGAACGGGAAATCCTCCGCCTCCGCTACGGACTCGCCGACGGCTACTCCTACACCTTGGAAGAAGTCGGACGCATCTTTTCCGTCACCCGAGAACGTGTCCGGCAGATCGAATCCAAGGCCGTTCGCAAATTACAGCAGCCCTACCGAAACCGTTCCCTGATCAGCTTCGTGGATGGCCTCGATCCTCAGTCGCTGAGCGACTCCGCCGAAACCGTGAAATAACCCCCGCCCGGCCCGCCCCGCTCCAAAAGCGCACAAAAAAAGGGATGCGGTAAACGTTGCCGTTGACCGCACCCCCTTCAGCGGGATCACGCTGCATAAGAGCGTTGTTATGATGGCTTCTACAGATAGCACTCGGTGTGCCTAAGTCGAATAACTATTGGCCGATACACCAATAGAACCGAATGCAAACTGATTCTAGAAAACAACTTAGGAATTTTTTTCTACTTTGAAAAACGGCCCTTCTCTTCCCGTTTCCAGGCTCGACGTCGGCCCACTGGTGTCTTTATTCAGGGCGCCTGTTAGATAGCGGAACGGGTGGGACTGTTCTAAGTCGGAGCGCTTTCCGAGCCTGCGTGACGCTCGTTCGAGCTGCATAATACCACCCTATGGATGCAAGATGCGTCGAGGCAGGGCCGTTTCCCGCGACGGCCAGTTCTTATTGACTCGAAGCCGCGTTGCCTTAGCATAACGGTCGAGCCTCATCGACAAATCGAGTGTGAAAGGGCCTGGGATTCATGGACGCGCCGGCAAGTCGCTCTCCTTCTCCGAGCAATGTGGAGTCGCTCACGAGCCAGCTTCGGGAAGTTGAGACCCAACTACGGTCCGGTGGCGGTCCAGACGCAATTCGTCGGCAGCATGACAAAGGGCGGCTCACCGCCCGAGAGAGGATCGATTGCTTGGCCGATCCTGGCACGGTCCCTTTCGAACTTGGGCTCTGGTCCGGTTTCGGCATGTACGATTCGTGGGGAGGAGCGCCGGCGGCCGGTGTCATCACGGCGATTGTGGAGGTGGCGGGCCGGCGCCAGATGGTGATTGCCAATGATGCCACGGTGAAAGCGGGTGCTTTCTTTCCCGCCACGGCCAAGAAGGTACTTCGCGCTCAGCGGATCGCCTTCCAAAACGGTTTGCCGCTGGTCTATCTGGTCGATTCCGCCGGGATCTTTCTTCCGCTGCAAGAGGATGTGTTTCCCGACGAGGATGACTTTGGTCGCATTTTCCGAAACAACGCGGTTCTCTCCGCGGCGGGAATACCGCAAATCGCCGCCATCATGGGAAATTGCGTGGCCGGGGGAGGATACCTGCCGGTCCTCTGTGACAAGATCTTGATGACCGAGGGATCGGGGCTGTACCTCGCCGGCCCCGCGCTGGTCAAGAGCGCCATTGGGCAGGTCGTCAGCAGCGAGGAGCTAGGGGGAGCGGCCATGCACGCCGCGATGAGCGGCACGATTGACTATCGCGAACCGAATGACGAGGCATGTCTCGACCGCATCCGGGAACTGATTCAGCTCCGAGCGGCGGAAGCCTCCACTCCTCCCCCTCCCTTCTCTTGCGTTGCCAGTCACCCCCCGCGCCGCCCTGGGAGCGACATCTATCAACTTGTCTCCTCGGATTCCCGCGGCCAATACGACATCCGTGACGTGCTCGACTGCCTGGTCGATGGAGATTCGTTCCGAGAATACAAACGGGAATTCGGCCAGACGCTGGTTTGCGGTACCGCTCGAGTCGGTGGTTATGCCGTGGGAATCGTGGCCTGTCAGCATCTCCGCGTCACGAATGCTCGTCAGCAATATGAGTTTGGTGGCGTGTTGTATGTCGAGTCAGCTGAGAAGGGTGCCCGCTTCGTGATGAACTGCAATCAGGATCAGCTGCCGTTGATCTTTTTCCAGGATGTCTTCGGTTTCATGGTCGGGAAGGAGAGCGAGCGAGCTGGAATCATCAAGGCGGGGGCCAAGCTGGTGAATGCCGTCAGTAATAGCCGCTCCCCCAAAATGACGCTAATCATGGGGGGCTCTTTCGGAGCGGGTAATTACGCCCTCTGTGGAAAGGCATTCGATCCCCGCTTCATATTCGCTTGGCCGCAAGCTCGATGTGCCGTGATGGGAGGCGACCAGGCGGTCGGGACCTTGCTGGAAATCGCCATGAAACGAACTTCGACCGACTCTCGGGCCCAACCAAGCGCCGCACCTCCGCCGGAGACGGCCGCCGCGCCGGACTCGGCCTCCCTGCATGAATCCACGTCGGTAACGGGAACCGGGGCGACTCCCGCGACGCCGGGCAACTCGAACCAATCGGCGGACGACGTCGAACATCAACAGCAGTTGGAACGGCTTCGGCGGCAGGTTCGTGAAGATTACGAGCGGCAGACCGACGTTCGTTACGCCGCCGCGCGGGGATGGGTGGATGGGATCGTGGATCCCGCTGAAACTCGTGATGTCATGATTCAGGCCCTCCGTATCATGACTCGCCGCCCGCAACTGGAACCTTATCGTTTGGGAGTTTATCAAGTCTGATGAGTTCCGCTCGCACGCTCCGCATCGGCAATGGTGCCGGCTTCTTGGGGGACCAACTCGAGGCCCCGTCGCAACTGGTCGCCGATGGCGGCCTGGACGTGCTGACGCTCGAATATCTCGCGGAATTGACCCTCTCCATCCTGGCCTCCCAGCGCCGCCAGCATCCAGAACTCGGCTACGCCCGCGATTTCCTCACGGTGCTCGACGATCTCGCCCCACAATGGGTCGCGAGCCGGGGCCCGCGCATCGTTACGAATGCCGGGGGAGTCCATGTCGGCGCGGCAGTTCGCGCCGCGGCGGAGATTCTCCGGGGCCAACCAGGTGGGGAGCAGTGCCGCGTCGCGTCGGTCGAAGGAGACGATCTGACCGACCGGATCGACGAGCTCCTCGCCGCGGGATGCGAATTGGCTCATCAAGACACGGGCCAACCTCTCCAAGAACTCCAGAAATCGGGGCAACCGGTGGTTTCGGCCCATGCGTACCTCGGAGCGGACGGCATTGCCGAGGCATGTCGTCAGGAAGCCGACATCGTGATCACGGGACGAGTGGCCGATGCTTCCCTGACCGTCGGTCCGGCCCTGGCTCACTTCGGCTGGTCCTCGGATGACTGGGACGTCCTGGCCGGCGCGAGCGTGGCGGGGCATTTGATCGAGTGCGGTGCCCAGGTGACGGGAGGCTATTCCGTTCGCTGGCAGGACGTCGAACTGACCGCAATCGGTTATCCGATCGCGGAACTGAACGCGGATGGAACATGCGTGATCACCAAGCCGGAGACGTCGGACGGGCGGGTCGATCGGCTGTCGGTGGTTGAGCAGTTGCTCTATGAGATCGGCGACCCCTCGTGCTATCTCACGCCGGATGTCTCGGTCGACATGACGACGGTGGAGGTCACCGAAATGGCTCGGAATCGCGTGCAGGTCCGCTCGGCCCGAGGGCAACCTCCGCCAGACAGCTTCAAGGTGTCGCTAGCCTACGCCGACGGCTACACCGCGAGTGCTCAGCTACTTGTGGCAGGTCGCGAATCGATCCGGAAGGCGGAGCGATGTGCCGAGCTGATATTTGCTCGACTAGGGCGGCAAGGCCTTCAGTTTGCCCGGCAAGCCCATGAACTGCTCGGGACCGGGCGGGGACTTCCGGGGCGACCTCCCCTTCCCGAGGCCGATCCCCCGGAACTGATCTTGCGGCTCGCCGTCCAAGACCCTCGGCGGGAAGCCGTGCAGCAGTTCACTCGTCAAATCGCCCCGCTGGTGACCAGCGGCCCGGCCGGTATCGCGGGCTACGCCGTGGCTCGCAGCCCGGTCCGCCCCGTATTCGCGTTTTGGCCCACAACCATCCCTCGCGAATTTGTCACTCCGCGGATCACCGTACGTTCCGCCAAGGAATGGGGTGAGCAAAAATTAGGGTGAGCAAGATTGGGGTGAACTAGATTGGGGAGAGCAATAAATGCGGAGAACCTCGACATGACGGTCCGACTCGGCGATCTCGCTCTGACCCGCAGCGGCGACAAGGGGAATCATGTGAACTTGGCAGTAGTCGCCTACTCTCGGGAAAACTATGACTTTTTGGTCGACAGGCTGACAGAAGGGCTGATAGCCGAGTACTTCGCCGATTGTCGGCCGACACAAGTGGTCCGATATTTGTTGCCTCGTGTGTGGAGTCTCAACTTTCTGCTCTACAATGCGCTGGATGGCGGAGCAAGCCGGTCCCTCCGTTTGGACTCGCAGGGAAAACTGTTCGGTGTGACGGCGGCCGAGCTTTGCTTGACTGGGCATCACGCTTTCAAGAGTCAGGAACCAGACAGATGACACGTTGGCTTCAACTAAAAAAACATGGGGCGAATGGGACCATCATTTTGAATCGTCCCGACCGGCGTAATGCCCTCTCCCGAGAACTGATAGGGGAACTGCGGCAGGCGCTGGGCGATTTCCATCTCGAGCGAAGTGTCCGTTCCGTGACACTGACCGGAGCCGGCACGGCCTTCTCGGCCGGCATGGACCTGGCCGAAATGTATGCCACGAGCCAGGAGGAAAATCCACAACCGCAATGGTATGAGGACGCGGTCATGTACCGCGATCTGATGCGAGACATGCTGCACTTCCCGAAGCCGATTATCGCGGCCGTCAATGGCCCGGCGGTCGCCGGCGGCGCGGGCCTGGTTCTCGCGTCCGATATCGTCCTGGCGGCGGAGAATGCCCTGATCGGACTGCCCGAACCGCGTCGTGGAATCGTGGCGGGACTGGTCTCGCCCCTGTTGGCGTTTCGCGTCGGAGGAGGCTGGTGTGCCAACCTGCTGCTGACTGCTCATTTGATCAGCGCCGCGGAAGCCCACCGGATCGGACTGTTTCACGAACTGGTCCAACCCGATCTGGTCTGGGCTCGAGCCCAAGAGGTCAGCTCCGAAATTGCCAAGTCGGCTCCCGAGGCGATCCAATTGACCAAGCAATTGGTGAATCAAACGATCGGCGAGCATCTCGAGACCTTGCTGACGGCGGGGGCGGCGGTCAGTGCCACGGCTCGCACCACCGAGGCAGCTCAGGAAGGACTTGCTGCCTTCCTGGAGAAACGCGAACCGCGTTGGCTTTGAGCCGCCGCTACCCAGCTATACAGTTACCCAGCTATACAGTTACCCAGCTACCCAGCTCGCCTGCGAGCCAATGGGCTCCCCCAAGAAAAAACCAGGGCCGAGCGAAACGCTCGGCCCTGGTTGCACCGTCGGCGCGGAGAAGATGGTTTTTGGAACTCTGCCCTCTTTGGGAATCCCGCGCCAACCTTGTGGATCGGACGAGCTGAAACGGGCGCCGCCCCATCGGAGCCCGAATCGCGTCAGGTAAGCCGGAAAGAGGGAAAGGGAAAGGGGAAGGGGAAAAAAGGGAACTGAGAGTGGGGCGCCGAAACCTTCCCCGTCGGCCCGCCCGCGAGCCGATACCTAGCGGGGCCGCTGAGCGGTCCGAGGCGTGTTGACCATCTGCAGGATCTCATAGGTGATGTTGATCTTGTCTTGATAAACGACGGCCCGGTTGACCCCTCGCAAGACCGAGTTCCGATCGTTCTGGTCAATATCCTCGCCGTCATATCGCAAAACGAGGCTGATGTTGTGCCGGTCGGCAAATGACTTCACCGCCTCCTCGATCTCGCGATAGACCTCATGGTAGATCTTGGCTTCCCGCTCGAGCACATCCTTCTTTTTCAGTTCGGCAGTCACGTTCTGATTGGCAATCTCGCGAGCCATCTCGACCTCGAGTTGCTCGTATTGGGGACTTCCCGGATTGTAGTTGGTGAGCCGAGTTCGTTTGTCGTTCAGCCCTTTTCGCTGAGCGTTCATTTCGTTTTCGAAGTCCTTGATCTCCTGTCGCAGCTCTTCCGTCCGTGACTTGAATCGCTCGTGGTTCTTGAACACGTAACTGACATCGACAAGCGCGACATTGATTCCTCCGCTTTGGGGCGTCGCGCGAGGAGCCGGCGCGGACGTCTGCTGTGGAGCACGCTGCTGGGCCATCAGCGATCCACTGGATAGAAGGAATCCAAACGCGACCAGGGAACCGACATACCAGCGGTAGTTCATTTTCACAGCACTCCTTGCTTGTGGTTTGTCTCTGTTGCCTCGCCCGAACCTCGTCGCTCACCCGCCAAAACTTCCGGGCGACTCTCCGGGCAACTCTCCGACCGTTCTCGGCAGTATTCGTGTATCGTTCCGCCACCCCTGCCGACTTTGGGAGAAACTTGATTTTTTTTTCTCGAGACCCTACATCCTGCCGGCCTCGCCAATGCTTCTTCCCCGCTGTGCGATCCCAATCCCCGGGATACCA